>JANQIN010000177.1 GCA_028282145.1 Thermodesulfobacteriota bacterium
GCTTTCGCACCCCGAAGTGATGAACGCCTCTCTCTGCGACTGACGGCATTCAGTGTCGGGCAGGGGGACGCCTATCTGCTTCAAACCGGTGGACACTCCTGGCTGGTGGATGGCGGAGGGCGACACCGGTCGACTTTTGATGTGGGAGAGCGGCTGGTCGTGCCCGCGTTGAAACGTCTGGGGCTGCGATCTCTCGACGGGGTGGTTCTGACGCACCGTCATCCTGACCACTGGCTGGGGCTCGTATCGGTTCTGAGTCGTTGGCCGGAGACGAACTTTTTCGCTGCGGACCCCTGGTTCCGACAACCGTCGCTTCTGGCAGGCGCTCTCGCCAATGAGTATACGCAGGACAGGATGGTTACCTCCGGGTGGCAGCAGGTGTTCTCTGGCGCGAATGGGACCCTGTGGCTTTGGCACTGGCGGCAGGGGCGAAAAGAGAATGATCGTTCCGTTGTGGTCTACCTGCAGTCCGGAAATCATGGTGTGCTGCTGACCGGAGACCTGGAGCGGGACGGGGTCCGGAGGTTAATCGAGGCGGGTATCCCGGGACCGGTCACTCTGATGAGCCTGCCCCATCATGGCAGCGCGCGCTCGGGGAGTCGGAATCTGATCCGACTTCTCGGGTATCCCAGCGTGATTGTCTCGTCCGGAAGGGAGAATCGCTTCGGTCTGCCGGCACAGGACCTGGTCGATTTCCTGGAGGATAAAAAAGTGCCGCTTTGGCGCACGGATCTGCAGGGTACGGTACAATGTACCCTGAAAGAGGGAGAATGGCAGGCAAGGTTCTGGAATCGTGGGGTTTTCCGTTGACATTTTCACCCCTTACCGGATATTAATGGTCTGTTATGACAGGTGGTTCGGGTTTGGAAAAACAGACCGTTTTGGTCGTGGACGATGAAGCCTTTTTCCGGCAGATGTTTATGGACCTGCTGGGGGAGGAAGGATATCGCCTGGAGTGTTACGGTTCCGGCGAAGAGGCTTTAGTGCGCCTGAACGAGGGTGGGGTCGATTTGGTTCTCACCGATATGGTGATGCCGGGGACCTCCGGTCTGGATATCCTGCAACTCTCCCGGAGTCTGCCCAATCCCCCTGAGGTGATTCTCGTTACCGGGCATGCCAGCCTGGAAACGGCGATACAAGCTTTGAAAAACGGCGCCCGTGATTATCTGGCCAAACCGTTCGACCAGGAAGAATTGCGGCATCTGGTGGCCACGACCCTGGAGCAGCGTCGCCTACTGGAAGAAAATCAGCTTTTGAAAAAGAATATCCGCCTGTTCCAGGCCGGACAAAGCCTTGCCTCGGTTCTGGCTGTGGAACCATTGATGCGGCAGGCGGTTACTGTCCTGGTTCGCGAACTTGGTGGCGGTTGGGGGTTGGGACTGCTGTGTGACGGAGAGGAGCCCCTTCGTTATCCTGCGGTACAGGCTATGACCGGTCAGCAGGCCAAATCTCTGGCAGAAGCCGTTCGACCGACCTTGCAAAAGGTTGAAGATCGCTCTCTGGTGCCGCTGCATCTGCCGGAAGGGGCTTGGACAAAGTTGAAAATGGAGGCCCCGGGTCAGTTGTACCTGATTCCGCTTCGAAGCCATGGGGACGTCAAGGGGGGACTGCTGATTGCCGGTCCGGCATCGCAGGAAGGTGGATTGAGCCAACAGGATTTTCACTACCTGGCGGAGGAAACCGCCATCGGCTTTGACAATGCCTACAGATACGAGCATGCGCGTGAGTTGATGTACACCGATGACCTGACCGGACTGTACAACCACCGCTACCTTCATATCGCCCTGGACAAGGAGATCCGCCGTTCCAAACGATACGATCTGAAGTTCTCCCTGGTTTTTATCGATCTGGATCGGTTCAAGCAGGTCAATGATCGCCACGGCCACCTCGCGGGCAGTGCTGTCTTGTCCGAGGTGGGGAACCTTCTGAAACAATGTGCTCGTGATGCGGACATTCTCTGTCGTTTCGGGGGGGACGAGTTTGCCATTCTGCTGCTGGAGACCGATGCGGCCGGCGCAAAGATTGTCACCGAGAGAATGCGGTCGGTCATCGAAGGGCATGTATTTCTGGAAAATCGGGGCCCGGCTTGCCGTGTGACGGCAACCGTCGGATATGCCACCTTCCCGATCGACGCCTCGGATCAACAAGGCCTGCTGGACCTCGCAGACCAGGCCATGTATGCCGGAAAACGCAGCCGCAACGTTATCTGCGGTCCCGACGAAGTCAAAAATCCCTCCGCTCCGTCCAACCCGCCTGCCGAATAATCAACGGGCCCGGACTTGACAGCGGGCCGACATCAAGGCATAAACCGGGCACTCCCATCCAGAGAAAGGACAGCTTGTGACGATTACCGCCATCAAAGGCATGAACGATATCCTGCCGGGAGAGATCGAAACCTGGCAGTACCTCGAAGCGACCGCCCGGCGTGTGTTCGGTCGTTTCGGCTTTTCGGAAATCCGGACCCCGGTTGTGGAAAAGACCGACCTTTTTTGCCGGTCGATCGGTGAGACCACCGATATCGTTGAAAAGGAGATGTATACCTTCGAAGATAAGGGGAAGAACCGGATCACCCTGCGACCCGAGGGAACTGCTTCGGTGATGCGCTCCTATATCCAGAACAAACTGTACAATAACGATCCCGTCAACAAACTCTATTATCTGGGGCCGATGTTCCGGTATGAGCGTCCCCAGAAAGGACGTTACCGTCAATTCCACCAGATTGGTGCCGAGGTGGTGGGAGTTGACAGTCCTCTGATCGATGCGCAGGTGATGGCGATGCTGGATACCTTCTTCCGGGAGGCCGGCATCGACGGTGTCAGCCTGGAGATCAACAGCCTTGGGTGCAAGGAGTGCCGCCCCGGTTACCGGGACACCCTGATCGCTTTTCTGGAGGCGCGCCTGGATGTGCTCTGCGAGGATTGCAGGCGTCGTTATAAGACCAACCCTTTGCGCACCATCGACTGCAAGGTCCCGGGGTGCCGGGAAGCGACGGCTGACGCCCCCAAGATCCTCGACCACCTCTGTCGGGGATGCGATGACCATTTTTCCCGTACCCAGTCTCTTCTCCAGGGGCTGGAAGTTCCCTTTACGGTCAACGCTCGAATGGTCCGTGGTCTCGATTATTACACCCGAACCACCTTTGAAATGGTGACCGACCGTCTGGGTTCCCAGAACGCGGTCGCTGCCGGGGGGCGGTACGACGGTCTGGTGGAGGAGCTCGGGGGACCGGCGTCACCGGGGATCGGCTTTGCCATGGGGTTGGAGCGGCTGGTGCTGATGCGTGGCGATGACAAGGTCGCTCCGTCTCGACTACCGCTGTTTATTGCAGCCATGGGGGAGGCGGCGACCGACAAGGCCTTTACTCTGGCGACCGACCTGCAGCGCAACGGGATTGAAGCCGAAATCGATTACTTTGGCAAAAGTCTTAAAGCTCAGATGCGTCGAGCCAACAAGCTGGAAGCTCGTTTTGTGCTTATCCTGGGTGAGGACGAGTTGGCTTCCGGGGAAGCCGAGCTCAAAGATATGGATCAATCGGCACAGGAAAAGGTCCGGTTTGAGAAACTGACGGAACTGCTGAAAGAAAAAACTGCCTGAGATTTATCCGGTTAATGTCCGGGGCGTCTCTTTGCCAGCGAGAGAAACGAGCGGTAAACTTGACGGTTCAGGTGATTAAATTCTATAATTTTCGACCTTTGTCCGAACTTCTCAAATGAGTTCGGGCACTTAAAAACAGGAACAGATTGGGAGGATACACCCTTGAAGGATACATTGGGACACTGGAAGCGTACGCACCGCTGTGCCGAAGTCAGCAGCAGCGATGTGGGCCAGGAAGTGGTTTTGATGGGCTGGGCCCAACGGCGACGTGACCACGGCGGTCTGATCTTTATCGATCTGCGGGATCGGACCGGGATTGTTCAGCTGGCATTGGACCCGGAGCGGGATCCAGAGGCTCACGGCAAGGCTGAAGATGTTCGGAGCGAGTATGTACTGGCGGCCCGCGGGGTCGTGGCTGCGCGCCCGGAAGGGATGATCAACACGAACCTTCCCACCGGGGAAGTTGAAGTCGAAGTACGGGAACTGAAGTTGTTGAACCCGTCCAAGACCCCTCCCTTTATGATCGATGAGTGGGACGACTCCGGCGAATCGGTTCGTTTGAAACACCGCTATCTGGACCTGCGGCGTCCTGCGCTTCAACAGAATCTGCTACTGCGGCATCAGGTCTCTAATCTGGTTCGCAATGAGCTGAACGATGCCGGTTTTGTGGAAGTAGAGACTCCGGTGCTGACCAAAAGCACACCGGAAGGGGCCCGAGACTATCTGGTCCCGAGCCGGGTGAACCAAGGCTCTTTCTTTGCGTTACCTCAGTCCCCTCAGCTGTTCAAACAGCTGCTGATGGTCTCCGGTTTCGACCGCTATTACCAGATCGTCAAATGTTTCCGTGACGAGGACCTCCGCGCCGATCGCCAACCTGAATTCACTCAGATTGATTGCGAGCTGTCGTTTGTTGATCGGGATGACGTGATGGGCATTATGGAAGGGATGATCGCCAAGGTCTTCCAGGAAACTCTGGATATCCAGGTGACGCTGCCCATGGCCCGGATGACCTATGCCGAAGCACTGGATCGCTACGGTGTCGACAACCCGGACTTGCGGTTTGGTATGGAACTGGTGGATCTGACCGACAAGGTCAAAGACAGCGGATTCAAGGTCTTTGCCGATGTGGCCAAGTCCGGTGGGCTGGTCAAAGCGTTGAATGTAAAAGGCGGCAACAGCTTCTCGCGAAAGGAGCTGGATGACCTGACCGAATTTGCCAAACTGTATGGTGCCAAAGGTCTCGCCTGGATCAAGATCAATGAGAACGAATGGCAATCGCCCATTGTGAAGTTCTTCACCGACGAAGAGCGGGCTGCTATCGCCGAGAATACCGGCGCTGAGATCGGTGATCTGTTGCTTTTCATGGCAGACGTCCCATCGGTAGCCAACGAAGCCCTGGGCCGTGTTCGTGGGCACCTGGGCCAGAAGCTTGGCCTGGCTGACAAGAACGAGTTCGCTTTTGTCTGGATTACGGACTTCCCATTGCTGGAATACGATGGAGAAGAAAAGCGTCATGTTGCGGTTCACCACCCTTTTACCGCTCCTTTGGAGGAGGATCTCGCCCTGCTGGAGACCGAACCGGGCAAGGCACGGGCTCAGGCCTATGACCTGGTACTCAACGGCAATGAAATCGGTGGTGGTTCGATCCGTATTCACGATCAGGATCTGCAGCAGAAGATGTTCGGGCTGCTGGGTATTGATGCAGAAGAGGCCGAAGAGAAGTTCGGCTTCCTGCTGGATGCCCTTCAGTACGGTGCACCGCCCCACGGCGGGATCGCCTTTGGTTTGGACCGACTGTTGATGCTTTTAACGGGCGCCGATTCGATCCGCGATGTCATCGCTTTCCCCAAGACCCAGAAAGCCACCTGCATGATGTCCGAGGCACCGGGTGAGGTGTCTTCTCGACAGTTGCAGGAACTTGGAATCCGCCTCCGCACCAGCGGTCAGAGCTGATTTCCGTTCTAAAAAGGAGACAGGGACGTTGATCGACGTGCGTCACCTGATAATTATTACTCTGGTTTTTTTCGGTGGATGCGCACAAATTCCACCGGATCGGCTGGATATGGCACGGCAGCTTGTCGCCAGGGCTTATGCCCAGGACGCGGATACCTATGCCCCGGATGCCTACGACCGCGCCAGCCGGGAACTCCGGCGCGCCGAAACTGCGGTCAGCAAGGGTGAAATTCAGGAGGCAAGTCGCTGGTCGGTGAAGGCGGAACAGTCCGCACTGGCAGCTCTGTACCGGACCCGACAGGAAAAACGAAAAGCGTTCGAACAACAGCAATTGCCGGCACTGGAACCGTCCAAAGTTGCCTCCTCGCCTGCCGTTCCGCCTCCCGAAGTGGAACCTCCCAAAAAGGAGGAGCAGGTCAGTCAGAAAATGCCAACCCAGCCGGAGCCTCCTGTCAAAGTGAAAAAAGCACGTCCCAAGGAACCGGTGAAACCCAAACCGGTGACCCGGATCAAGGTCCGGGAAGGGGAGTCTCTTTTTATGATTGCCCGACGCCGGGATGTGTATGGCGATGCATTGCTCTGGCCCCTGATTTATCAGGCCAACCGAGATCAGATCAAAGATCCGCGTCAGATCTTCCCGGGGCAGGAGCTGATGGTTCCACGAGATTTTTCTGAAGCGGATATGGAACGGGCACGGAACTTTGCCCGTCAATCCAAAATCTTTCCCATGGAATAGAGGGGAAGAGCAGAAGCGCTTCCGGTCCCTGCCTGGGAGTGCCTTCTGGTCCGCTTCTGTTGCGTAGTTCCTTTTTTCTGCTTTCATTAAGGGGAAAAAGTGAAATCGGTTGTCGATCTCACAGCGTGTCTTTTTCTCAGGAGGTCCGAATGACGCAACATCCCAACCACCCCGTCGGGGGTGAAATGATATCTATGGTTGACGGTGAGTTGCAGGTACCGTCAAACCCGATTATTCCTTTCGTGGAAGGTGACGGTACCGGTCCTGATATCTGGGCGGCGGCCCAGAAGGTGTTGGATGCCGCTGTCGAAAAGGCTTATCAGGGCAGCCGCAGGATTGCCTGGATGCCGGTTCTTGTTGGCGAAAAAGCGTTTCGTGCCGGACAGGGCTGGTTGCCGGAGGAGTCGATCGATGCCTTTCGCAATTATCTTGTCGGGATCAAAGGCCCTCTGACGACGCCTGTTGGTGGAGGAATCCGCAGCCTGAATGTCGCACTTCGCCAGCAGCTCGACCTTTTTGCCTGCGTCCGTCCTGTACGGCATTTTGAGGGCGTCCCCTCTCCAGTGAAGCGACCGGACCTGGTCGATATGGTGATCTTTCGGGAGAACACCGAAGATATCTATGCCGGTATCGAGTGGAAGGCCGGCACTCCTGAAGCCGACAAATTGCGCACATTTTTGACCGAAGAGATGGGTGTCACCAAAATCCGATTCCCGGAATCTTCCTCTCTGGGGGTAAAGCCGGTTTCGGAGGAGGGCACGAAGCGCCTGGTACGGGCTGCGGTCGATTATGCCCTGGCCCAGAGTCGTAAATCGGTGACCCTGGTCCACAAGGGCAATATCATGAAGTTCACTGAGGGTGGCTTCCGGGACTGGGGCTATCAGGTGGCTCAGGAACCACGGTATCGCCAACAGGTGGTCACGCAACGCGAATCCTGGATTCTGCAGAACAAGGAAGAGGACAGCAGCCTCTCGGCCGAAGCCAATGCCCGGTTGGTGGAACCCTGGTTCGACCAGTTGGATGCCGGCACGCAGGCCTCTCTGGTTGCCGAGGTGGAAGCGACTCTGGCTCTGTGGGACTCCCACGGGCAGGGTAAGTGGCGCCAGATGGTTTTGATCAAAGATGCTATCGCCGATATCGCCCTGCAGCAAGTCCTAACACGTCCTGAAGATTTCGATGTTATCGCTACCCTCAACCTGAATGGGGACTACCTGTCCGATGCCCTGGCAGCCCAGGTGGGTGGGATCGGCATTGCTCCCGGGGCCAATATCAATTACACCACAGGACATGCGATCTTCGAAGCGACGCACGGAACGGCTCCCAAATATGCCGGACAGGACAAAGTGAATCCCAGTTCGGTGATCCTTTCCGGGGTGATGATGCTGGACCATCTTGGTTGGACTGAGGCGGCTACCTGCCTGATTGAGGCGCTGAACATCACGATTGCGCAGCGCCGTGTGACGTATGATTTTGCCCGCCAGATGAGGGCCGATGGGGGTGGCGAGGTTACCGAACTCAGATGTTCCGAGTTCGGCGACGCACTGGTCGCTGCCATGCAGGCTTAAACAGGCCTGCCAGCCCCCGTCCCCGGATGGGGCTAACGTTGTTTTTGCATCCTGTCGTTCTCGCGGTCCAGGGCGTAAAGACCCTGACTCGAGGAGGACGTCTAATGAAGGAGGAACATATGGGGAAACCCGGTAAACGTAAGATTGCGCTGATTGGCAGTGGAAATATCGGTGGAATGCTGGCCTTCTTTGCTGCACAGCGCGAGTTGGGTGATGTGGTGTTGTTCGACATTGTCGATGGTATGCCGCAGGGGAAGGCACTGGATATCGGTGAATCGGCGGCGATCGACGATTTTGATATCAAGCTGACCGGCACCAGCAACTACGCCGACCTGATCGACGCCAAGATCGTGGTCATCACCGCGGGGGTCCCTCGCAAACCCGGAATGAGCCGAGATGATCTGATCGAAATCAACAGCAAGATCATGACTGAGGTTGCAATCAATGTACGGACGTATTGCCCGGACGCGATTGTGATCGTTGTTTCCAACCCACTGGATGCCATGGTCACTCTGTGCCAGAGAATTACCGGGTTCCCGGCCAATCGGGTGATGGGGATGGCCGGTGTTCTGGATTCTTCCCGCTTTGAAACCTTCCTGGCCTGGGAGCTGGGGGTGTCCGTACGTGATATCAACGCCATGGTTCTTGGCGGCCATGGGGACACCATGGTGCCGATCGTCGGGACTGCCAACGTCAACGGTGTTCCGGTCATGGATATGCTGGAGAAGAAATACGGGACAGCCGAAAAAGCCAAAGAGGTCATGGACGCCATCGTCAACCGTGTCGCCAAAGCCGGTGGTGAAATCGTCGGCCTGCTGAAGAATGGTAGCGCCTTTTCCTCACCGGCTTCCAGTATTATCGAGATGGTGGAAGCGGTGTTGCACGACCAGCGGCGATTGCTGCCGGTCTGCGCTCTCTGCCGCGGCGAGTTTAATGTGGACGGTTACTACATGGGTGTTCCCGCCGTTATCGGTCGTAACGGTGTGGAGCGGATCGTCGAGTTCACTCTCAACGACGAAGAATGGGACGGACTGAAAAGGTCCTACGAGGCGGTCAAAGAGCTGGTCAACAGCCTTCCGAACGATCAATAAGCTTGCGTACGACTTTTCCGAATAAAAAAGCCGCCCCGAGAGGGCGGCTTTTTTGTTTGCTTTTTCAGTCGCTAGACATATTCGCAGAGGTATTCGGCGGTTCCGTCATCGACAGAGATATCGAAAGAGGAGTTGGCCGGCACCTTGAACGCCTGTCCCGCTTTACAGGTTTGCCATGCATCCTCGCTTGCAAGGCGGTAGGTGACCTCTCCGGCAATAATCGTCATGATCTCGGAAGCTTCGGTACCAAAGTTGTAGCTGCCGGCAAAAATCACCCCTACGGATTTCTTTTTACCGCTGTCCGTAAAGGCATGACTAATCACCTTGCCGTCAAAATAGATATTGGCTTTTCCGGTCAATGTGACGTTTTGAAACTCCATATGCCTGTCCTTTTCAGAAGAGTGTATTGGGTCATTTCTATCGGTTAAGAAGAGGTCGCAACCAATGCCTGGCTTCGTCAATGGTCATCCCTTTGCGTTGGGCGTAGTCACGAACCTGGTCGTCACCCACCTCCTTGATATCAAAATACCGGGATTCGGGATGCGCCAGATACCAACCGCAGACAGAGGCATTGGGGAACATTGCGAACGATTCGGTTAAAGAGATCCCTGCGCGTTCCTCAACATCGAGCAATTGCCAGAGGGTCCCCTTTTCGGTGTGCTCGGGGCAGGCCGGATATCCAGGCGCGGGCCGAATCCCTTCGTACTCAATGGCCAACAACTGCTCCGGCGTAAGGTCTTCCTGCGGCACATACCCCCAGTACTCCTTTCGGACTTTGAGGTGGAGCCATTCGGCCGCCGCCTCTGCAAGGCGATCCGCCAGGGCTTGAAGCATAATGGCACGATAATCGTCGTGATCTGCATGGAATTCAGCCAGTTTTTCCTCGATACCAATGCCGGCAGTCACCGCAAAACCGCCGAACCAGTCCGCTAGCCCCGTCTCTTTGGGAGCAATGTAGTCAGAGAGACAGAGGTTGGAATGGTCGGCCTGGATATTCTGTTGACGCAACATGCGGAAGGTCGCCAGAATCTGTTTTCGTGTTTCGTCGGTATAAAGTTCGATATCCTCGCCAATGCTTGCTGCCGGGAAAAGACCGAATACGGCGTTGGCCTTCAGCCACTTTTCCTCCACCAGCTGTTTCAACATGGCCTGGGCATCGACGTACAGTTGACGGGCCTGCTCCCCGAATTTGGGGTGATCCAGAATTTTGGGGAAGGTTCCGCGAATCTCCCAGACAGGAAAGAAGAAGCTCCAGTCCAGATAGGGCACCAGTTCCTCCAGAGGAAGGTCTTCCAGCTGGGTTACCCCGGTGGAGTTGGGAGCCGGAGGTTGATAGTGTGCCCAGTCGATCACAGGTGCGTTGGCGCGGGCCTCATCCAGTGAACGGATCGGATGTGCCTTTTGTGCTCCCGACTTCTGCTGCCGGACTGTTTCATAGTCCTTTTTGATCTCGGCCACATAGGTCTCGCTCTGATTGGAGAGCAGTTTCTGGGCCACGCCGACGGCACGGCTGCTGTCCTGCACATAGATCACCGGCCCCTCGTAGGCCGGATCAATTTTCAGTGCGGTATGAACACGAGAGGTGGTCGCACCGCCGATCATGACCGGAAGCCTGTGCCCCAGTCGCTGCAGCTCTTTGCAGAGATGCACCATTTCATCGAGAGACGGTGTGATCAGGCCGGAGAGACCGATAATGTCGACTTTTTCTTCAACGGCCGTTTCGATAATCTTTTCCGGGGGAACCATGACGCCCAGGTCGATGATCTCAAAGTTGTTGCACTGCAGCACGACACCGACGATATTCTTTCCGATATCGTGCACATCCCCCTTCACCGTAGCCATCAGAATCCGTCCGTTACTGCTCGGCGCTCCGCCTTCTTTTTCGGCTTCGATGTAAGGCAGTAGAACGGACACCGCTTTCTTCATAACCCGGGCGGATTTGACAACCTGTGGCAGAAACATCTTGCCGGAGCCAAACAGATCACCAACGATATTCATACCGTCCATCAAGGCCCCTTCGATAACATCCAGCGGGCGAGTCGCCGCCAGGCGGGCCTCTTCGGTATCCTCTTCGATAAATTCGGTGATCCCTTTGACGAGGGCATGCTCCAGCCGCTTTTCGACAGGCCAACCGCGCCATTCGGCAACAGCCGTATCCTCTTCCTTCTCGCCCTCGGCGTAATCCCCGGCGATATCCAGTAACCGTTCGGTGCCATCCTCACGGGTGTTGAGGACCACGTCCTCAACCCGTTCCCGCAGTTCCTGGGGGAGATCTTCATAGATGGCAAGCTGCCCCGGGTTGACGATCCCGATGTTCATCCCGGCCTGGATGGCATGGTAGAGGAAGACCGAGTGAATCGCCTCACGCACCGGATTATTCCCCCGCAAGGCAAAACTGACATTGGAAACACCGCCGCTGACCATGGCGTGGGGACATTGCTCGCGGATGGTGCGGGCGGCCTCAATAAAGTCGACGGCGTAGTTGTTGTGTTCTTCAATGCCGGTTGCAATGGCAAAAATATTGGGGTCGAAGATGATATCTTCTGCCGGGAAGTCGCACTCTTCGGTCAAAATCCGGTAAGCACGTCGGCATATTTCAACCTTGCGATCGTAGGTGTCGGCCTGACCGTCCTCGTCGAAGGCCATAATAATGACTGCGGCACCATACAACCGGATCAGACGGGCTTTACTCTTGAAGTCCTCTTCACCTTCCTTGAGGCTGATCGAGTTCACCACCCCTTTGCCCTGGATGCATTTGAGGCCCGCTTCGATCACCTCCCATTTGGAGGAATCGATCATAATCGGCACTTTGGAGATGTCCGGCTCACTGCCGCAGAGATTGAGAAAACGGGTCATCGCCGGTACGCCTTCGATCAGCCCATCATCCATATTGATATCGATGATAATGGCACCGTTTTCCACCTGTTGGCGGGCGACGTCCAGAGCCGTCTCGTAGTCTTCTTCCTTGATCAGTCGCTTGAAACGGGCGGAACCGGTCACATTGGTCCGTTCACCGACGTTGACGAAAAGACTGTCCTGGTCGATGTTGCAGGGCTCAAGACCGGAAAGGCGGCAGGCGGTCGGTCGGCTTTCGATCGAACGGGGTGCGAGAGGGTTGACCGCTTCCGCAATCTCCCGGATATGGTCCGGGGTTGAGCCGCAACAGCCCCCGACAATATTCAACAGGCCGGCTTCGGCCCATTCTTTTAAATGCTCAGCCATCTGCGCCGGTGTCATATCATACTCACCCAACTCGTTGGGCAGGCCGGCATTGGGATAAGCGCTGACGGCACTGTCACAGATACGGTCCAGCTCAGCAATATAAGCCCGAAGATCTTTGGGCCCCAGCGCACAATTGAGGCCTACCGAAACCGGTTTGGCGTGATGAAGGCTGTTGTAGAAGGCTTCCGTGGTCTGGCCGGTCAGGGTCCGACCGGAGGCATCAGTAATGGTCCCCGACAACATGATGGGAACATCTATCCCGCGGAGATTGAGTTCCTGTCTGACCGCAAAGATCGCTGCTTTGGCGTTAAGGGTATCGAAGATGGTTTCGATCAGCAGAATGTCGGCACCGCCGTCTAGAAGCCCGCGAGTCGCTTCGGTGTAACTGTCCACCAACGCGTCAAAAGTAATATTGCGTTTGCCCGGGTCGTTGACATCGGGTGAGATGGAGGCGGTTCTGTTCATCGGCCCCATGGCACCGGCGACAAAACGGGGCCGTTCCGCTGTCGACAGGGCTTCGACCTCCACCTTGGCGATTTCGGCACTGACCTTATTCATTTCATAGGCCAGATCCTGCATGCCATAGTCTGTCAGAGTGACACTGTTAGCACCGAAGGTGTTGGTCGCGATAATATCGGCTCCCGCCTCCAGGTACTGACGGTGGATTTCTTGGATCACATCCGGCCGGGTCAGACTGAGAAGATCGTTGTTCCCTTTGACATCACAGCGCCAATCGGCAAAACGGTCACCGCGAAAATCGGCTTCATCCAGACGGTGACGCTGAATCATGGTGCCCATGGCCCCGTCGAGGATCAGAATGCGATCCAGCAGTATCTGTTGGAATTGCTGACGTGTCATTGTTCTTTTCCCGGAATCAGTCCGAGGCGGTCGCAGACTTCAAGGACCAGCTTCGATTGGTTAAGTGCATAGAAGTGCAGAGCCGGGACCCCCTGTTGCAGCAATTGTTCACAGAGGCGGGTGACCACATCCAG
Source organism: Thermodesulfobacteriota bacterium (assembly GCA_028282145.1). Lineage (GTDB taxonomy): Bacteria > Desulfobacterota > Desulfuromonadia > Desulfuromonadales > Geopsychrobacteraceae > JANQIN01. The sequence continues at coordinate 13,154 of JANQIN010000177.1, forward strand.
ACCAAAGGCTTTCAGAGTGTCCGTGTCGTCCTGGTACATCTCCAGCCGACCGCGAATCCAGCGGGGAATTTCCGCACCGCAGATGTCGGAGAAGCGAGCCAGCTGGGCGAAGTTGGTAATGGGAAGAATGCCGGGAACGATGGGGATGTTGATCCCGTCTTGTTGACAGCGATCCCGAAAATAAAAATAGCTGTCGCAGTTGAAGAAGTACTGGGTGATGGCGCTGCTGGCCCCTGCATCGACCTTGCGCTTGAAATTGATAAAATCGATCTCCGGATTGCGGGCCTCCGGGTGCATTTCAGGGTAAGCGGCGACTTCGATGTGAAAATGATCCCCCGTCTCCTGACGGATAAACTCCACCAGCTCGTTGGCGTAGTTGAAATCACTGCGGCCGACTGTCCCTGACGGGCGGTCGCCGCGAAGGGCAACGATCCGGTTGACGCCGATATCCTGATACGACTGCAACAGCTCGCGCAAACTTTCCCGGGTGTCGGTAATACAACTGATGTGGGGAGCACCCGGCACAGTACCGTCTTCGGTAATCTCTCGGACAATTTCGTAGGTGCCCTCGCGGGATGTCCCTCCAGCTCCGTAGGTGACGGAGTAAAATTCGGGATTAAGTGCCGTCAGGGCCTGACGGGTCCGGCGCAGGGATTCCATCCCCTTGTCAGTCTTGGGGGGATAGAATTCAATACTGATGCGCGGTGCCTGAAACATGCGCTGCTCCTTCATCTGTCAGTGTGTTCATCCGCTTGAAATGGGCTATATCAAGAAATCTTGATTTATTGGAAGAGCTAATTTTTGACGTTTTTCCTGCGTTTGTCAAGTCGGATCCAAAATTGGCCTTCGGATCAGAATTCGTGCATCCGCCGGAGGGTATGTTGCCAACGTGTATTGTTGTCTTTTTCAAATCGCTTCAGCAGTTCGATTGCCAGCTCCGGTTCCTGTTTAAGAATGGCTTCAAAGTCAGAGGTGTCGATATACCACATCCGGGTCCGCTCCAGGGTTTCGATGGTGATATTGAGCACCTCGGCGGTCTCCTGCCACAGGTCGGCAAAGATGGAGCCGGGGCCGAAAACCCCGAAGACAAAGGCGAAATGATTCTCCGAGCGCAGCGACACCTTGATACGGCCTTCCACCATAAAGATCACCTGTCCGTGCTGAGTCGGTGCAAATTCAGAGATGTCCAATCCCGCATGGAAGCGGTGTGGCTTCAGGAATCGGAGCAGCATTTCCCTGTGGTTATCCTGAAGGTGGGTGAGGCGGCAGGTCTCAAAAACTTCGTTGGCTAAGGGTTCATCTGAACTATTCATCGATACCCCGTGAAATACGCTAATGATGCAGTATAGTATAGCTGTTCGGCAAAAACCGGCTCTTCTTTTTTTCGGTAAACTCCGGTGGTTTGACAATCGATTGTCGACAGGTTCAGTCGGGTATTTGACGGGATCTTCTTGCTGCCCCTGCCTTGTTATGCTAACATCCGCGGACTTCCCCGGAAGAAGACCCTTCGGTAAATCGGTTTACAGGAGCATAGCATTCTATGAGTCAGAATAAAGGCAAAGCGAAAATTGAGGTTATCGAAAAGTACTGTAAAGGCTGCAATATCTGTGTAGCCTTCTGCCCGACCAACGTGCTGGAAATGGACGGGTTTGTGGTCAAGGTGGCGCGTCTGGAGGAGTGCATCAAGTGTATGCAGTGCGAACTGCGGTGCCCCGACTTCGCGATCAAAGTTCACGACGCCTGACCGGCAACGATTAGAGGAGGAAAGCTCTCGTGGCAAAAAAAGTAGCCCTGCTTCAAGGGAACGAAGCCTGCGCCCATGGTGCCGTCTACGCCGGCTGCACCTTCTTTGGCGGTTATCCGATTACCCCATCCACCGAGGTGGCCGAGGTGATGTCGGTCGAACTGCCCAAGATTGGTGGCGCATTTATCCAGATGGAAGATGAGATTGCGGCCATGGCCTCGATTCTCGGCGGCGCCCTCACCGGCGCCAAAGCGATGACTGCGACCAGTGGGCCCGGTATGTCGCTGAAACAGGAATTGCTCGGTTATGCCTGTATTGCTGAAATCCCATGCGTCATCATCAACGTGATGCGTGGCGGCCCTTCAACAGGAATGCCGACCGGTCCCAGCCAGTCGGATGTTTTACAGGCGCGCTGGGGGACCCATGGAGACCATCCGGCCATCGCTCTGGCGCCTTCGAGCTGTCAGGAGATTTTCAGCGAAACCGTTCGTGCCTTCAATCTGGCCGAAAAGTATCGCATGCCGGTCCAGGTCGTCTTTGATGAGATCGTCGGCCACATGCGTGAGCGGATCGAGTTCCCCGAACCGGGCGAACTGGAGATTATCGATCGGACCGAGCCGACCGTGGCACCGGAAGACTACAAACCATACGATACCCAGTTTGGCGATGTGGCTCCGCTGGCGGCCTTCGGCAGCGAGTACCGTTATCATGTCACCGGTCTCAACAAGGCCGAGGACGGCTTCCCCACCACCAAGGCGGAGCTGGTTGATGCTGAGCAGCGTCGTCAGATCCGCAAGATCGAGGACGCCCGTGCCGACATCGAGTCGAACGAGGAATACCAGACCGAGGACGCCGAAGTGATCGTCCTCGCCTACGGTTCCACCGCCCGCTCCGGCCGCTATGCGGTCGATCGCCTGCGGGAAGAGGGCGTCAAGGCCGGCCTGTTCCGCCCCATCACCCTGTGGCCTTTCCCGGAGAAGCGGGTGCAGGAGTTGGCCAAGCAGACCAAGGGGATTATCGTACCGGAAATGAATCTGGGCCAGATGGTGCTGGAAGTTGAGCGTGTTGTTGCCCGTGACTGCGCAGTGGAGCTGATCGGCCGCGTTGACGGCGAGCCGATCACCCCGACTCAGATCATGGACAAAGTGAAGGAGGTGCTGTAAATGGCCTACGATTACGAAAAGAATATCCGCCCCGGCAAGCTGCCGCATATCTGGTGCCCGGGGTGCGGCCACGGCATCGCCATGAAGGGGTTGATCCGCGCCATGGACACCTGTGGCCTGGACAAGAACAACACCGCCATGGTCTCCGGTATCGGCTGCGCCAGCCGCCTGCCGGGCTACATGGACTACTGCACACTGCATACCGCCCACGGTCGTGCCGCTGCCTTCGCCACCGGTATCAAGATGGCCAAGCCGGAGATGAACGTGATCTGCGTCGGCGGTGACGGGGATGGTGTCGCTATCGGCGGTAACCACTTCATTCACGCCTGCCGCCGAAATATCGACATGACCTATGTCGTGTTCAATAATTATATCTACGGCATGACCGGCGGTCAGTTCTCGCCGACCACCCCCACCGGGGACAAGGCGTCGACCACGCCGTACGGCAATCCTGATCCGACCTTCGATATCAGCAAGCTGGCCATCGGTGCCGGTGCAACCTTTGTCGCCCGGACCACCGCGTTCCATGCGACCCAGATCGATAAGCTGATTGTCCAGGGGATCAAGCACAAGGGGATGGCAGTGATCGAGGTACTGGACGATTGCCCCACCACCTACGGTCGCCGGAATCGGTTCCGCAGTGTGGTCGACATGATGAAGCGCTTGAAAGATATCGCTGTACCTGTTGCCGCTGCCGGGAAGATGAGCCCGGAACAACTGGAAGGGAAGGTCCTGACCGGTGTGCTGCATCAGGAAGACCGCCCTGAGTACTGCGAGCAGTACACCGAGGTTATCAAGCGGGCCCAGGCCCAGTCGGAATAAACAGGAGGAGTTGAATCATGGCAGAACGTTACGAAGTCCGCTTCTCCGGTGCCGGCGGCCAGGGTCTGATCACCGCCGGGATTATCCTGGCGCAGGCGGCAGCGATTGTGGAAGGCAAGCATGCAGTCCAGTCTCAGAGCTACGGTCCTGAGGCTCGCGGCGGTGCCTCCAAGTCGGAAGTTATCATCTCTGACGCACCGATCGATTACCCCAAAGCCACCTTGGTCGATGCCTGCTTGGCAATGACCCAGGTTGCAGCAGACAAATACTCGGACACCATCAAGGCGGGTGGCCTGCTACTACTGGACGATGATCTGGTGAAGGAAGATCCCAAGGGGGATTTCAAGATCTACCGGATGCCGATCACCAACACCGCCAAGAACGAAATCGGTCGTGAAATCGTGGCTAATGTGGTGGCCATGGGGGCGATGGTGGCTCTGACCGGTATCGTTTCCAAGGAAGCCGGTGAGAAGGCCGTTCTGGATCGTGTGCCGGAGGCGTTCAAGGAACTGAACCAGAAGGCGTATGCCGCCGGTTACGACAAGATGAAAGCACTGATGGACTGAGCTTTCTTTTCGAGTATGAGATGAAAAGCGTCTGACTTCTTGAAAGTCAGGCGCTTTTTTTTATGCGCAGTAACGGTTTATTCCAGCAGTGGGAGAGAGCCTCTTACCGGGGCGCCAGGTATGAGGGATAGTGGATGAACGGTCGTGGGCCTGCTGGTTTTCCGGTTCGTCGTCTTCCGGGAGAAACTGGCTCAAAACCAGTGCCAGCAGGGTGATACAGAACAGAGCTTCAAACATGGTCGCCTCCTTGTTGGTTAATCCAAGGATACGACTGCTATGTGACAGAATAAGTCACATCAGAACAGGGAGGCGAGACGATCGTAGGAGCGACGGAGGCGAGTGGACACCGCCAACAGCAGGATGCGCATGAGTTTCAACCCCAGATGGGGATGTTCCTCGACCAGTTGGTCGTAGGCCTGGCGGGAGAGTGAGATGAGTTGGACATCTGTCAGGGCGGTGGCAGACACGGCATGGGGGTAACCGCTGAACAGACTGAGCTCGCCGGCAATGGCACCCGGCCCGTAGATCCCTACCACCACCTGGTGATCAGAAAATTCGGTTGATTTGGTGATCTCCAATTTCCCCTCGACCACAAAAACGACCCCCTGGGGTATGGCACCTTCCTTCCAGAGTTTAGAGCCCGCAGCTTCCTGTCGACAGCGAAAAAAAGAGGCCACCTCGGCCAGTTCCTGTTCCTCCAGCCCACTGAATAGCATCAGCTGTTTCATCAATGGATGGCACAGTTCACCTGAACAGTCGGGAGTGCAGGGCGTGAGGTCGGTTGGATTCATGGTCCGTTTCCCCCTGTCCTGAACGAAAGACAGCCCCTGATCCCAGAGGCTGTCGTGAAAATGGTTGTTCGGTGAGGACAGCAAAGGGTCAGGCGTCTTGTTCTCCGTTCAATTTCGCGTCGATCTTCCGGATCAGGCCGGCGAAACCTTCTTTTTTAAAGACCTTCCCGTAACTGCTGCGGTAATTACGGATCAGGCTGACACCTTCCACCACCACATCATATACCAGCCACAGGTCTCCCCGCTGGCGGAGCTTGTAGTGAATGGGAATCCGTTTATTGGCGGTAACGATGTCGGTTTCGATCAGTACCTTGCCACGCTTTTCCCGTTCCTTGACATAATCAACCGTCTCATCGGTATAGGCGTCGATCCTGTCCAGATAGCTTTCTTCCAGGAGGCTGGAAAACTTGGCGGTAAACTCCTCCTTCTGAGCGGGAGTAAACTTTCGCCAGTGTTTGCCCATGGCGGATTGGGCCATGATGCCGTAGTCAAACCGTTCCCGAACCAGAGCGGAAATCTTCTGCTTCCTCTGGTCGGAAGGAGCCTTCTTATCCCGCAGGATCTCAAGGATGCCGTCCACGGTCTCCTGGAGCTGAACCATCGCTGTCGACCCCGCAAAGGCGGGGCCTGTCAGGAGGCTTACCGCCAAACAGGCGACAATCAGGGGAAGGAAAATGCGTCTCATAATGATGCTCCTGCGTTCTGTCGTATGCATGCAATCATTCTTTGGGCCGCCGATTTATTCCTTAACCGCCTTGGCCCGTCGCTGAACATAGCCGTCACGGACAAACAGATACGGATCCAGGGCGTCTTTCTTGATTGCTTCGTAGGTGTCCTTGTCGATGGACAGGTAATTGACGGTATCAAAGACTTTTACACCGGCCTTTTCGAGGTAGGTCATATCGACATAGGTCAGTGGGTCGAGGAAAGAATCACCGACACGGCCGACGCCATCACGCAGGCTGGAAGGGCCAAAGACCGGCAGTACGATATAGAATCCATGTCCCGCCCCCCAGGCACCCAGCGTCTGACCGGTATCCTCTTCCGGGGTGGTCAGGTCCATGTCGGTGGCGATATCGAAAAGCCCGCCCATACCTCCGATGGTATTGATAAAAAGGCGACCCACTTCAATCACGGCACCCTCCGCTTTCCCCTGCAGGACGTTGTTGGTAAAGCGCACCGGGGTCAGCAAGTTGGTCAGGAAGTTGTCTGCACTGACACGAACCGGTTCCGGGACCACACGCCAGCCGCGGGCCAGGGGTTTGAGAGCGTAGAAATACAGCTTGTCGTTGACCCAGAAGAAGCCACGGTTGATTCCTTCAATCGGGTCAGCAATCTCTACCGACGTCTCTTCCTCGGCAAAAGGATCGTCTTCAAATTCGTCTTCGACCGCCGGGGCTGCATCGGCTGCCATAGCGATAGTGTTGGAGGATAAGGCAGGGAATCCCAGGACCAGAGCCAGACATAAAAACCAACCGATCATCACACGCATTGCAACCTCCTAGTTTTCCCCTTCAAATATGTACTTGCTGATCAGCTCTTCCAGCTGAATCGCAGATTCGGTTTCGACAATTTCACCACCGGGTTCTATCAGTATATCCATTCCGCCCGGGGTAATTTTGATAAATTTTTCCCCGATAATCCCGGCGGTACGGATGGAAGCGATACTGTCCTCCTGCAGCTCGATCGTTTCATCGATCTGCAGTACCACCACCGCTTCATATTCCTCGGTATCCAGGGTGATCCGGGAGACCTTGCCGACCCGGACACCGGCAATTTCAATATTGGCCCCTTCCTTAAGGCCGGAGATCGACTCAAACCGGGCGGTCACCTGATACCCTTCCTCGCCAAACAGCTGGATATCTCCCAGCTTGACGGAAAGCCAGCCCAGGCACAAAAAGCCTGCTACCAGAAACAGGCCGACGAGGACCTCAATATTCAGTTTCTTCATAAAACCCGGTCTCCTCTAATTCACTGGAATAGATCGGTCCCATGGTGGTTTCCACAAAGGACCGGATGTGCGGATTGTCGGACAGCTGAAACTCTTCCGGGGTGATGCAGTTCTGAATCTGCTTGTTGGCCAGCAGTGCAACATAATCGGAAAGTTTGAAGATCTTGGGCACATCGTGGCTGACAATCACCGCGGTGTAGTTCAGCTGTTTCTGCGTTTTATAGAACAGGCGATAGATCTCGTTGCTTTTGTTGACGTCCAGCCCAGTGGTCGGCTCGTCAAAAAAGATGACCTTCGGATTTAATACCAGTGCTCGAGCCAGACCGACCCGTTTCTGCATACCGCCGGAGATCTGAGCCGGATATTTGTGATTGACGTTGTGCAGGTCCATCATCTCCAGCTTTTCTTCCACCGCCTTCTTGACCTCGGATTCAGACTTCTTGGTCCTTTCCCGCAAGGGGAGGGCGACATTGTCGAAGATGGTCATCGAGTCAAACAGGGCGACATTCTGAAAGAGGACGCCGAAGGCGGTCCGGATCTCCCGCAGCTCCTTTTTCTTGAGTTGGGTCAGATTCTGGCCAAAGACCCGGACTTCCCCCTCATCGGGGTGCATCAGTCCCAGCATATGTTTGATAATGACCGACTTCCCCTGGCCGGAAGGGCCAACAATGACGGTGGTGGTCCCTTTCTTGATCTGCAGATTGACCTTGTCCAGCACCTTTTGAGTGCCGAACGATTTTTCCACCTCTACCAGCTCGATTACGGGGTCTGTATCAACCATGAAATATCATCCTTAAACCATAAAGGCGCCGATAAGGTAGTTCCACACCAGAACGGAGACCGAAGCCATCACCACCGCATTGGTTGTGGTCCGGCTGACCCCTTCGGCACCAAATCCGCCGTTGCGCTCAAAGTGCAGAAAATACCCCTTGGCAGTACTGATCCAGACGATCACTAGGCCAAAGACCAAGGATTTGACCAATCCGAGCTGAATATCGTCCCACCCTACGACGGTATAGATCGACTGAAAGTAGGTCCCCGGGGAAAGATCGAGCAGGCCGCTGCCGATCAGGTAGCCTCCGTAGATACCGATCACATCAAAGATGGACGTCAGCAGAGGGAGAACCAGAATGGCGGCGATGAATTTAGGGACCATCAGGTAACGGATCGGGTCGATGGCCATACAGTCCAGCGCATCGATCTGCTCCGAGTTGCGCATAATGCCGATTTCGGCACACATGGCGCTGCCGGCCCGGCCGATAACCATCAGGGCGGTCAACACCGGTCCCAGCTCCCGAATCAGGCTCATGGAAACCATGGCACCGAGAGCCGCTTCCGATCCAAAGTCACGCAGGGTGATATACCCCTGCAGTCCCAGAGCCATGCCGGTAAAGGCGCCGGTGAAAAAGATAACGAAAGCCGATTGGCCGCCGATCACGTGGACCTGCCGGACGATGGGAAAGATCTTGTACGGCGGGCGCAGCACGTTAAACACACAGGCAAAGAGAAAGAGACCCAGCCGACCAGCCTGCTCCAGGAAGTAGAGGGTCTCCTGACCAATTTTTTCAAAAAAGCGGATCATTCAGTTAATCCAAGCATTTGGCAAAAGGTTGCAGTGGGAGGCTCGTCTTCAAGTAAAGCAAAACTTAGGGACGAAGCAACCGAACCGGGCTGCAAAAATGAAAGAATTCTGATAAGGTGCCTACGCCTGTTTCGGGAAGAGTTCATCACCATCATCACATTAAAACAGGCATTAGCGTATGCTAAGGAATTGGACTTGTCAACAATATTAAGCACCTTGGAGTTGAGCGAATGAGTGACGACAAAAAGATCATCTATTCGATGATGCGTGTCAGCAAGAACCACAATAAAAAGCCGATCATCAAAGACATCTCCCTGTCCTACTTTTACGGGGCCAAAATCGGTGTCCTTGGCCTGAACGGGGCCGGCAAATCGACCCTTCTGCGAATCATGGCCGGAGTGGACAAGGAGTTTAACGGCGAGGCGGTTCTGTCGGACGGTTACACCGTCGGCTATCTGGAACAGGAACCGGAACTGGAAGCCGGTAAAACGGTTAAGGAGATCGTGGAAGAAGGCGTGCAGGAGATCGTCGACCTGGTCGCCGAGTTCAACGATATCAATATGAAGTTCGCCGAACCGATGGACGACGACTCCATGAACCAGCTGATTGCACGCCAGGGGGTGGTGCAGGATAAGCTGGACCAGCTGGACGCATG
>JANQIN010000188.1 GCA_028282145.1 Thermodesulfobacteriota bacterium
CCGTTCGCCGGATTCGGCGTCGTACAGGTGGACCCAGGTGCCGCCGTCTTTTTCGGTGACGGTGGTCTGGGTGACCGTGCCGCTGTGGAGATGCAGGGAACGGCTGAGGGGGGTGCTGCTGCCGTAGCTGTAGCTCTTGCTGTGGTCGGCTGCATCGGCGGTTTCACCGCCGTTGGTATCGAGCACTCCGTCGGGGGAAACGATCCGGGTGACTTTGCCGTCGGTATAGCCGTATTTGGTGATGTTCCGGTTGGGATCGGTGACGTATTCCAGCAGCCCTTCAGCGGTGTAGTTGTAGGTCCATTCGGGACGGTTGGCACCGGTTTGGGGGGCCGGGAAGGTGATCTTGAAGAGGCGGCCGGTGCCGTGATAGGTCAGGTCGTACTGATTGCCGGCGGGGTCCTGGATCCAGTCGACTTTGCCTTGGGCGTTGCTGTGGATGATGGCGGTTCGTCCGGCGGGGTCGGTGACGCTGAGCTGATCGGCGACGGTGCGGTCGAACAGCAGGGCATCGCCGTGGCGGTTGGTGATGGAGGCGATCTTCTTGTCGGTGCCGAACTGATAAACCCGGCCGCTGGTAAAGGTCAGGGTGTAGGTCCCGTCCCCGTTGGCGATGAGGGTGGAATGATCGCCCATCCGGGGGATGTAGTTGCCGTTGCCGTCGGGGAAGTAGAACCGTTTGGCGACACCGCCGGTAAGCACCAGGGTACCGTCCGAGTTCTGGTGCAGATGGATATCGTAGGCATGGCTCCACCCGGGACCGACGGAACCGTCGTTGGTGTCGAGGCCGTCGTAGTTCAGGGTCATCCGCAGGGGCATCGGACCGCCGGAGGTGCTGAAGAGGAATTTGCTTGTGGTGAAGCCCCCCGATTGGATATTGACACCTGCATCGACCGGCAGTGCCACAAGGACACTCAATAACACCAACACCAAACGCTTCATGATCGTCCCTCGTGTATATGAAAATGCAATCGTCATCGTTGAACCCGATTCCCGAGGCCTAGTTCGACAGGAGGGGGTGCATGATTCCCCAGAACTCGGAGTTGTCGTCCATGCCATCTGAATCACTATCGGTCTGCCAGGGATCGGTCTTGATATTGAACTCGATCCGGTTGGACAGTTTGTCCCCATCGGAGTCCAGCGTCGCATCGGCCGGATCCATCGGGTCGAACTGGTGCGTTTCTTCCCAATCGTTGGGAATGCGGTCTCCGTCTTTGTCCGTATCTTGAGAGTCTGGAATGCCGTCCTCATCCAGATCGAGGAAGCCATAGAGCCATACCACGGCTGAGCTTCTGTTTCCGGCGGCATCGGTGGCAATGACGGTGACAAAGTTGTCCCCATCCTGCAGATTGCTGACGGTGACCTCCCAGATGCCCGGAGCGGGCGACGTAAAGGCCGACAGGGTTGCCGGGGCGGTCGTTTCGGCCGACAAGGTCGCATCGTTGTCGGCGGTGCCGCTGAATGTGACCTCGGAAACGAAGATCGGGAACGGTACCGGGTTGACCGTCAGATCCGGCGGCTGATTGTCGACGTCGAGCGTGATCGTCTCGGTGGCGGAATGGGTGTAATCGTCGGTAAAGGTGATCTGGAGAGCATGGGTCCCCTCGGCCAGTGCCGTGAAGTCCACACGCCACCGGGTGGCGGAAGGATAGGTGACTGTTCCCTGGGTACTGGAAGTGGTATCGACGGCTGTTACCGCTCCGCCGCTCTCAATGGTTCCGGTGAATGTCGCCGTGCCATCGTTTGACTGGCTGACCGGGGTATCGAGCGTATACACCACCTGCCCGGAATCGTAGTGGATGGGCTCAGCCTGACTCTGCACCGCCCCGCCGGCATCGGTGGCGAAGACGATGAGGTTGTTGAGGCCTTCGGCGAGGTCGGACACAGGAAGTTCCCAGGTTGTGCTTGTGGGGTAGCTGATGGCCCCCAGTTGTGCCGTCGTATCGACCAGAACGGTCAGGGTCTGGTCGCCGGCTTTGGTGCCGCTGAGGGTCAGCGAGGAGGCGGTCACCGGATTGGGAGGCGGGTTCACGGTCAGGCTGCTGCCGCCGGCAACCGGAGAGAACGAGAAGGCTCGCCCTTCCAAGGTGGTGACGGCTCCATACAGGCCTGTCAGGCTCAATGAATCGACACCGGTTCCTTGCGAGAGGCCACTGCCGCTGTCGGCGGCGCCGGGTTCGTCCATCTGCAGGTAGTGGATTCGGATCGTTCCATCGGGGAAAAGAACCGCCTGGATCCTGTTCTGAACGACATTGTCGGCCTCGACGAGGCTGTTGACCTGCCATTCCACCACCACCCGATTGGAAGCGGACAGATAGTTCACAAAGACCCCGCCGTAGGTGTGGGCGGTGAGATCGTTGTTCCACACGCTGATGACCGGGCCGGTGGTGCTTAAGGGATAGGAGACCGGCAGATTTTGCGGATCGGAAGGAGAGAACCAGATGGCGCCGTTGATGTCGGCCACGATCTGGGTGTAGGTTTGCCCGTAGAAGGTAAAGGCCCAGGGCAAGGTGAAGGGGACGGCGCCTTCATCGCCATACTCAAAACCGTAAGTAGCGGATTCAACCTGATGACGGCTGGTTTGGAGCGATTCGGCAACGGCAGAAATCTCGGTCACCTGATAGGAGGCGGCGGCGAACGTCGTCCCCAACATGAAGAAGCACAGAACAATCCACCACAATCGGCAATATCGAGCCATTTCCCGCTCCTCACTCAATAGAATCTCCAACGAAACCAAAAGGCACACTCCCAACAGAGATCGGAGGGCCTTTTTCTCATTTCACTTCAGTTATCTGCACAGCGCGAGCTTTGCTCAATCCGCGACCGACTGAAGGTCTGTTTGAACTTACAGAATTTCTAAACGTTGAAGGCAATACATATACGGTGGGGAGTTACAGGGCAGGATCAAACACAGAGAAGCATTGATTCCATAACATTTCATCCCCTCCATACCACTTTATAGCACCAAAACAGCTTCAGCCTAAAGAACCCCAGCAGAGCAATCAACTTAATTTTTTTAAATAAACGGGGCCATATACGACCTTAACGGCTCCTGCATCATGCCCGGCAATGGGTTACATAGAGCTGATGGAGGTGATGAGATCCTGGCCGATTCTCTTCGCAAATGCATCATCTGTTGATAAAAGGGTTGCCGATCTGGCAACCCTTTTATACGCCACTAACTGCTCTTCTTTTCTAACCAGATCTCCACCCGGTTGTTCTTTTTGGCCGTTTTCTCTTTGGCATTGGACGCCACCGGCATGTCGCTGCAAAATCCCTGAATACTGTCCGAAGCGATGCCGTAGGCCTCAAAGACCCGGGACAGATGTTCTGCACGGCGTTGAGCCAGACCACAGGCCTCCTTCCGGGACATCCGACCGTCGGCAAAACCGAACAGGCGTAACTTCCTTCCCCGATTTTCGTCCCGGCCCAGATAGTCCATCAACCGATCCATATCCCGCAGAGCCTTGGTGTCCGGTCGGTCGCTGCCCGGGCGGAAACGAAAGTTGAGAGAAAGCCGGTTCGCCCCCTTGGCATATTGACGGTACAGTTTGGGCGCGCCTTCCAGTTCTTCAGCCGTCAGCGCCTTTTCAAACACCCCGAGCGGTATGAAGCCGACCTTTTCAGCGATCTCCTGGCCCGGATCGGACAGGGCAAAACGGACAAACTGTCGAGCCTCTTCGTTTTCCACCGCCGGCGGAACATAGACATAGAGTCGGCGAGCCAACAGATAATCCTCGGTAGCCACCGTAAACAGGGTAGGAAAGACCGGGGCCGTCCCCTTGTCAAAGACCCGAACCGCCTTGGACGGTTTGATATAGGGCAATCCAATAAAGCCGATGCCGCCGGGAGCCCGGGACACCTCTCTGGAGAGCGCATGGCTGTCTTCGAAACGTCCGGCGTCTTCGCGCAGTTTCAATTGACGGGGTTTCAGCACAAGCCCTTTGAAGGTATCCCAGGTGCCTGAGTTGGAATCGCGTGCAAAGACCCTGACCGGTGCGTCGATGCCACTGCCGGGAATCTGAGACCAGTTGGAAATCGCACCGGAAAAAAGATCGGCGATCTGGGCAGCGGACAGGGACTGTATCTTGTTGTCCGGATGGACAATCACGGCAATCCCGTCCATGGCGACGACATTTTCCGCTCCAGGCCGCTTCATATCTCCCAGACGTTCCAGTCGGATAATTTCTTTCCCTTTGATGGGGCGGGAGGACATTCCGACATCACAGGTTTCCGCATCCAGTCCCTTGAACCCTGTGGTGGAACCGTGCGCCGCAATCTCGATCCCCCGGGACCCTTCTCCGGGGATTGTCCCCTCAATTCGTACTTCGACGTTGTTCTTCCCGGGGATCTTGCGTACGTCCCCGGCCCCTTTGAGGTTGAGGAACGCCTCTGCCAGGGCCGGTGCCATTTCGGCTCCGATGGTGTTGGACCCATGGAGTGTGATCAGGGTTTTTGTATTCTCCGGAGGGGTGGAGGCATAAGCTTGCCGGGCACCGCCTTCGTCCGACAAACGACTCGGCATCATCACCATCAGGCAGATAGCACCCAGCATCAGACTTCCCAGAACCGCGGCAATCATGGTTCGCCAGGGCATCCGGATATCTTCGATCACGACCCGGTTGGGATCTTTCGCTGTGGGTGCAGGTACCGGCTGCGGCGTCACCTCGCTGGAAGCTGCGTAGCTCTTTTCCAGTTCATTCCGAGGCACTCCTTTTCGGCCGGCAATCAAAAGAAAACCTTCCTCATGAGGTCGGGCCCAAAATTCCCGCCCTCCTGCAGATAGACCCAGCTTCTGAAAAACGGCTGAGGAAGGCTTGAAGCCCCCCTTCCCCTCTGCGACCGCTGCCGCCGCACTCTGTACAAGACCTTTGGAAATATCTCCGCAGATTTCCTGTCGAACAATCCCCCCCGACTCATTGCAATACACCACAGCATCAACATGGGATACTCGACTCAATCTGAACAACATCGGTGTCTCCTCTCAAGACGATTGTCTTTCTATTGGGGCCCGACTATCGTGGAGGACTGTTAGGTTTCCGTGAGCGAGATCGGTGAAAATAAGGGCTAGGAAAAAAATTAAAAAAACATTACAATCTTCTCATGGTTCGAATCCAAATCCTTCTTTTTGCAACACTTATCGGTGTTTTGGCGGGATGTGGTGGACCAGTTTCGTCCCCTCCTCCACGGGAACTTCCTCCACAGATCGTTCGTCCACCGGTCCCGTCCCGAGCGCAGGTGATCCTGCAGAATGCCCGCCAGCAGCTGGGGGTACGCTATCGTTATGCCGGCATCTCTCCCGGAAGCGGGTTTGATTGCAGCGGGCTGGCCTGGTACAGCCATAAAAAGGCCGGCATTACCATCCCCAGACGGAGCAGCGACCAGTTCCGTGCAGCGCGACGCGTCTCTTTGAAGAGTCTGGTACCCGGAGATCTCATTTTTTTCCGGATCAGTGGCGCCAAGATTTCTCATGTGGGAATCTACAGCGGAGGAGGACGCTTTATCCATGCACCCTCCAGCGGGAAGAGGGTGAGTTACGCCAGTTTGTACGATCGATACTGGAAAAAGCGTGTTGTGGGGGCGGGACGGTATCACTGAGGTATAAAATTCAACATCAGACACCGTCCTGGCGTTTGACATTTCCGTTTCGCAAAAGTGTGTTTTTGCTCCACTCCAAAAACAAGGTTCTCACCTTGCTTTTGTCTCGCCCATCCCTGGGCTCGATCCGGCTGTCTGACAACAGCCGAAAAAAAAAGGCCCGCCGATGGGCGGGCCTTTTTAAACTGAGATAGATGGATCAGGCGTCTTTTTTCTCGTCGTCCGTCACATCCTTGGCTTCGATTTCCTTGGCCTCTTCATCGGCGTCCGCCACGCCCTGCTTGAAGTTACGGATGCCTTTTCCCAGCGCCGAGCCTACCTGAGGCAGCTTGCCGGCACCAAAGACAATCATAACCACAACCAGTATAATCAGCAGTTCAGTTGTTCCCAGTCCAAACATCGGTTTTCTCCTTTAGGGCGGTACAGTCATTAAGCGCTCACAATACACGTCGTCTTGGAAAAAGACAATCCCCTTGTGGCGCAGCACCCTTTTTCTTTTATTCTTTATCTTGAACCTTCTCTGTCGCAAGGGGTGCGTATGCGGATCGGCCTGGTTTCCGACATTCACCTGTCCCACAAAGACGCCGGCCTATGGTCTCAAAAGCTGGTTCGACTTGCAGACGCCAAGCCGGACGCACTCTTTATTGCGGGCGATATCGCCGACAGTCATTCGGTGGAAACCGCACTGCTGTCCCTGGAATCGGCCCTGTCAATTCCGGTCTTTTTTGTCCTGGGAAATCACGACTACTTTGGTGGCACCTTCGACGATGTTCAGTCCCGTATACGGCGGCTGGCAAAAAAGTCGACCTATCTGACCTGGCTCCAGGAAGCCGGAGTACAGAGGTTGACCGATGATGTGGCCGTAATCGGGCATGAATGCTGGGGGGACGGTCAGGGCGATTGCCGGATGACGGAAGAGTATTTTTCCGATTTCCGAAAAATCCGCGATTTTGACACCCTTTCCGCCTCTGAAAGCTGGCAGCTCAAAGGACTGCTGGCTGAAAAATCGGCCCAGGCGCTTCAGAAATGGGCCCGACAGGCGGCGAGAGAGTTTTCCCGAGTTCTGATTCTGACCCACGCGCCCCCGTTTCCAGAGGCCTGTTATCGGCGGGAG
>JANQIN010000189.1 GCA_028282145.1 Thermodesulfobacteriota bacterium
GGGTTGATGATCCCCACCTGCGGCACATAGAGCGCCCCGGCAATCCCCGCCATCATCGCCGAGACGACAAAGACGAAGAGTTTGTACCGCTCAACCCGATAGCCGAGAAAACGGGTCCGGCTTTCGGCGTCCCGCACCGCAATCAGCACCCGTCCCAGGCGAGAAGTGACGATGGTTCGGCAGACCAGATATCCCAATGCCAGAGCCAACACCGTGGCAATAAAAAGGACCATCCGGGTTCCGTCAGCCTGCAGGTTGTAACCGAGGATATCCTTGAAATCAGTAAGCCCATTGTTACCGCCAAAGCCCATATCGTTGCGGAAAAAGGCCAGCAAAAGAGCGTAGGTCATCGCCTGACTGATGATCGACAGGTAGACGCCGGTGACACGGGAACGGAAGGCGAACCAACCGAAGAGGAAGGCCAAGGCCGCCGGCACCAGCACCACCATGAGCATCGCAAAGGGGAAGAGGTCAAAGCCGGACCAGTACCAGGGCAGCTCCTTCCAGTTGAGGAAGACCATAAAATCGGGCAACACCGGATGGCCATAAACCCCACGAGTACCGATCTGACGCATCAGGTACATCCCCATGGCGTAGCCGCCGAGGGCAAAGAAGGCGCCGTGCCCCAGGCTGAGGATGCCGCAGTAGCCCCAGATCAGATCAACGCTGAGCGCCAGCAGGGCAAAGGCGAGATATTTCCCCAGCAAACTGACGATATAGGTCGGCACGTGAAACACGGAGCTTTCGGGCAGCAGCAGATTACTGGCCGGGATGAGTACCATCGCCGCCAGCAGACAACTCAGCAGGATCTGGCCGCCACGGTCGCCGTGCAGGATTCGGGGGAGACGGGTTGCACTCACCATATCAATTCTCCACCGCACGACCCTTGAGGGCGAACAGGCCCCGGGGGCGTTTCTGGATAAACAGGATGATCAGCACCAGGATCAGGATCTTGCCCAGCACCGCACCGGCGTAGGGTTCGAGGAACTTGTTGCCCAGCCCCAGGCTGAAGGCGCCGATCAGGGTCCCCCAAAGATTGCCGACACCGCCGAAGACCACCACCATAAAGGAGTCGATGATGTAGGCCTGCCCCAGGTTAGGACTGACGTTGTCGATCTGCGACAGGGCCACCCCGGCGATACCGGCGATGCCGGAGCCGAGGCCGAAGGTCAACGCGTCGATGCGTCCGGTGCGGGTCCCCATCGCCTGCGCCATCCGCCGGTTCTGTGTCACTGCACGCATCTGCAGACCGAAAAAGCTGCGCCGCAGCAGCAGACCGACCAGTGCCAGCACCACCAGGCTGAAACAGATGATCCAGATCCGGTTGTAGGTCAGCACCAGGCCGGCACCGACCTCAAAGGCACCGCTCATCCAGGAGGGATTGCTCACCTCCTGGTTGGTCGGGCCGAAAATCGACCGCACCAACTGCTGCAGAATCAGACTGATGCCCCAGGTGGCCAACAGGGTTTCCAGAGGACGGCCGTAGAGAAAGCGGATCACTCCCCGTTCGAGGATGATGCCGACCCCACCGGAGACCAGAAAGGCCATGGGTACCGCCACCAACAGGGCCCAGTCGATGGCGCCCGGCCAGTAGCTTAAAAAGAGTTGTTGGACCATAAAGGTGGTGTAGGCGCCGATCATCACCATCTCACCGTGAGCCATGTTGATCACGCCCATCACGCCAAAGGTGATCGCCAGGCCGATGGCGGCCAGCAGCAGCACCGAGCCCAGGCTTAAACCCCGAAAGAGATGCCCGATACCGTTCCAGAAGCTAAGGCGGCGGTCGATCTCACGAATCGCCTTTTGCACCGCCGCCAGCACTTGCGGATCCTTTTCACGGTATTGTCCCTCGGCATTCTGCAAGGTCAGCTGCAGCAGAAAACTTTTCACCTCCGGTGTGGCATATCCGGTCAATGTCCGTGTCGCCTCTAACCGTTCTGCCGCATCGGTACTGTGTTCGAGTTGAACGGCTGCGATGGTCACTTTGATCTGTGCCAGAACGGGCCCCTCCTCTTCCCGTTCCAACGCCTTTTGCAACAGGGGCAGACTTTCCGGGTTGCGGGTTTTAAACAACGCTTTGACCGACTCCAACCGTTTGGCCGGATCGTCGCTCATCAAACGGAGACTGCCGAGAGCACTACGGATGACCCGACGCAGACGGTTGTTGACCCGGACCTTTTTCAGTTTGCTTTTGGGCAACTGATCGACCTCGGCGAGAGTCAACGGATCGTTGAGGACCACCGTTTGACCCTGCTTCCGACCCAACAGCAGTCGGCCGTCGCTTTTACGGGTGAAAAGCCGCCCTTCGAGCATCGCTTCAAGGATCGGTACCACCCGCTCATCGCCGGTCGCCGCCAAGGTCTCCACCGCCTTGGTTTTGGCGCTGTAACTCCCTTTGGCCAGAGCATCAACCTTGGCGCCGAAATCGGCCCAGACCGGCAGCGCCCAAAACAGGCTCAAACCGATCAGGATGAGTATTTTTTTCCCATCGAATCCGCAGATCATCATTTCAACCAGAGAATGTCCTCCGGGAGTGGCGGGCCACTCCCGGAGATAGGTTCAGCGACTTACTTAAAACTTCGGCTTTTCGCAGTTACCGCAGACCCAGGGATAGGTCCAGTCGGCGGTCAGCGTGCCGCTCTCGGGGATGTAATCCGACCAGGCGTCACCGCTCACCAGGCCGTCGGTGTTCCACACCGTGTCCATCTGGCCGTCCTCCTGAATCTCACCGATCAGCACCGGCTTGGACAGGTGATGGTTGGTATTCATCACCGCCATGCCGCCGGTCAGGTTCTTCACCTTCTGGCCGTACATCGCTTGGCGAACCGCATCCACATCGGTGGTGCCGGCCTGCTTGACGGCCTGGACCCACATATTGAAACCGATGTAATGAGCTTCCATCGGATCGTTGGTGACCCGCTTGCTGTCTTTGATGAAGGCATGCCATTTTTTGATGAAGGAAGCGTTCTCCGGGGTATCGACCGACATAAAGTAGTTCCAGGCAGTCAGGTGCCCCACAAGCGGCTTTGTATCCAGGCCGGCCAACTCCTCCTCACCGACGGAGAAAGCCACGACCGGGATCTCCTCAGCGCTGATCCCCTGGTTGGCCAACTCCTTGTAAAAGGGCACGTTGGCATCACCGTTAATGGTGGACACCACAGCCGTTTTTTTACCGCCGGAAGCGAACTCTTTCACTTCGGCGACGATGGTTTGCCAGTCGGAATGACCGAAGGGAGTGTAATTTTCCATAATGTCCGCATCGCTCACACCTTTGGCGTTGAGGTACGAACGCAGAATCTTGTTGGTGGTGCGGGGATAGACATAGTCGGTGCCGAGCAGCACCCAGCGGGTAGCCGCACCACCATCTTCGCTCATCAGGTAATCGACTGCAGGGACCGCCTGCTGGTTGGGTGCCGCTCCGGTGTAGAAGACGTTGCGGGAGCTTTCCTCCCCTTCGTACTGCACCGGGTAGAAGAGAAGGCCGTTGAGTTCTTCAAAAACCGGCAACACCGACTTCCGGGAGACCGAGGTCCAGCAGCCGAAGACCACATCAACCTTCTTCTTTTTGATCAGCTCTCGCGCCTTTTCCGCAAACAAGGGCCAATCGGAGGCCGGATCGACCACCACCGCTTCGACCTTCTTGCCCAGCAGACCGCCCTGCTTGTTGAGATCGTCGACCAGCATCAACATCGTGTCTTTGAGAGTGGTCTCACTGATAGCCATGGTGCCGGAAAGGGAGTGCAGCACCCCCACCTTGATCGTATCGGCGGCCAGGGCCGGGCCGGCGCAAAGGGTGGCCAGCGCCACCAGGCCGAGAGCCAATTGCTTCATCATCTTCAACATCTTCCTTTTCCTCCTGTGTCTATTCATGGGTTCTCTTGCGTTGACAATCACCGGACAAAAAAGCCCACAACATCCGTCGTCAGGATGTGTGGGCACCTTTGCCCCTGGGTTCGCCAGAAAACGCCATTGTTTTCCGCAGGCCCGTCTTTTTCGTTACTTACCTACTTCTGGGACAGGTGTCCCAATTCTTTTTGCCGTCTGTGCGCACGTCAATTTCAGGAACGATAAAGAGCAACCGGTATGCCAAGGGATGGCCCTTTCTGTCGTCAGTCCCCAAGAGGTTTTTCCCTTTTTTGGCAGGACTTTTGCTCTATACCTGCGAGATATCGGGGGGTCGTGGCCGTCCAATTTTGTGTTCACTGGAAGGAAACGAACAGAATATTCGCCTCCACACGACCCTCAAAAACTGGGACACCTGTCCCATTCTTAGCGAAGCCACATTGTGGGCCCGGACGAAAAATAAGCACGTTCCACACTGGGGTGCTTGTTTTTCATTCAGCCAAGAGGCAGTCAGCGATGCAGAAAACAGACATGCGACCTTTTCGAATCGGCCTGATTTTTTCCACCACCGGCACAACCTCCATCATTGAGGAAGGCCAGCTTCAAGCCAGCCTGCTGGCCATTGATGAGGCCAACCATCATGGCGGCGTACGCTTCAAGGCGGTGATTGAAGATATACAGTCCAACCCGCAAACGGCGGCCGAAAAGGCCTACAAGCTGCTGACCAAAGACAAAGTCGACCTTTTGGTCGGCTGCTGGACCTCAGCCTGCCGCAAGGCGGTCCTTCCGATACTGGACGAAACCGGGGGACTACTGCTGTACCCGACCAACTACGAAGGACAGGAGACTCACCCCAATGTGTTCTACCTGGGAGCGGTCCCCAACCAGCAAGTCGAATCG
>JANQIN010000233.1 GCA_028282145.1 Thermodesulfobacteriota bacterium
CGCCTTGTGGGAAAAAAAATCCGACTTTTCCGCGGTCTGCTCGGCACGAAAAGCCACTGGAGCCCCGCTGAGAGTTCGAGTATCGGGACAGCTTCCCCAGGACGAAGCGCTGTACCACAGCGTGTCTTTCTGCCTCACCGATATTACGCAGATTGTGCGGGCGGAACAGGAGATGCAGGCGAGCCTGGACAGGTATGAAGGGTTGTTCCGAAATGCGACCATCAGCCTCTGGGAGGAGGATCTGCGTGCTGTCCTGGTGGAACTGGAGACCTTGCGCCAGCAGGGGGTTCAGGATCTTGCGGGTTATATGGCAGACCATCCGGAAGAGTCGGAACGGTTCCGTCGGCTGGTGTATATCAACGATGCCAACAAAGCGACTCTAAGGCTGTTCGGTATCGGCAGTGTGGAGGAACTCAGGGAAAAGCATATCCAATTCTTTACGGAGGAGACGTTTAAGGCCTATGGGCGATACCTGACCGCTCTTTGGGATGGCGAATCTCAATTCTCCGCCGAAACTCAGATGACGACACTGGAAGGGAAGTCTCTCCGACTTCGAATTTCCGGCCTGTTTCCCCGGCAGAATACCATGATGACGATCAGCCTGGAGGACCTGACGGCTTTCCGGCAACAGGAGGAAACCCTCAATAAACTGTCGCTGGCGATCGACCAGTCTTCGGTCTATGTCGTCATTACCGATGCCAAAGGGATTATCGAGTATGTCAACCCGGCGCTGTTGAAAGGGACCGGCTATACCGAAGATGAGGTCATCGGCCGAAAGCCGAGTATCTGGAAGTCGGGGTATACCTCGGATCAGGTCTATTGTGATATGTGGGAGAAGATCACCTCCGGAGAGGTTTGGTCCGGGGAGCTGTACAATCGGCGTAAGAACGGTGAGTACTATTGGGAATTGGCCACCATTTCGCCCTTGAAGAACGACGATGGAGTCATCACCCACTTTATCGGGATCAAGGAAGATATCAGTCAAATCAAAGAGCAGGAAATGCAGCTGGTGCTGCAGGCTCATTACGATGAACTCACGGGATTGCCCAACCGAACACTGGCGATTGACCGCCTGAAGCAGGCGGTCAAGAAGTGTCAGCGCGAGCCGGGGGCGCTGGCGGTGTTTTTTGTCGATCTGGACTATTTCAAGGATGTTAACGACAGCCTGGGACACGATGTGGGTGACACTCTACTGGTAGAGGCGGCCTCCCGGATCAAGCATGCCGTCCGAGCTTCGGATACCGTCGGGCGTTTTGGGGGCGATGAGTTCCTGGTGTTGATAGAAGGTGCCGAGGCTTCGGTCGATGTGGAAGCCATTGCGCAAAAGATCAACAACGCTTTTATTCCCGAGTTCACCATTGGAGGCCATGAGATCAACATCTCCTGCAGTATCGGTGTGGCTCTGTTGAAGGACAGTGGAACGAATGTACAGGAGCTCCTCAAAGCGGCCGATACTGCCATGTACAAGGCGAAAGGTGATGGACGAAATACCTATCACTTCTTCGCGCAGACCATGAGCTACGAGGCGAAGGAAAGGCTGCTGATGGAGACCCGTTTGCGACAGGCGATGGTGCGGGATGATCTGTTTCTTCATTATCAGCCTCTGGTTCGTGCCGAGGACGGATCCTGTGTCGGGACCGAGGTCCTGATGCGTTGGCAGGACAGTGAGATGGGGCTGGTTCCACCCTCTCGTTTTATACCGTTGGCCGAAGATATCGGAAAGATCATCGAAATGGGGGATTGGGCACTTCGAAAAGCCTGTGTCCAGACTCAGGAGTGGATATCCCGGTTCGGTCGACCGCTTACTGTCTCGGTCAATGTCTCCCCCCGCCAGCTCTATCATCAGTCAATTCTGGCGTCGACGCAGAAGGCTTTGCAGGAAAGCGGGCTACCGCCGGAATGCCTGGTGATCGAAGTGACCGAAGGTCTCTTGATTCAGGATCACCGAGGGATACTTGAATGCCTTCAGGAGTTGAAACAGTTGGGAGTGATTCTCTCTGTCGATGATTTCGGGACCGGATACTCGTCGTTGAGCTATCTTAAAAAGTTCCCTTTTGACACTCTGAAGATCGATCGGGCCTTTGTTGGTGATCTTGAAAGTGAAGACAGCGCGACACTGGTGAAAGCTATTCTGGCGATGGCCGATGGTCTGGGACTGAAGGTTGTCGGAGAAGGAGTCGAGGAAGAGTCCCAGTGGCATTATCTGCGTGAGCATGGATGCACAATCTGTCAAGGGTACTATTTCAGCCGCCCTGTTGAACCGGAAGAGTTTGAGGCTTACCTCACACAGAACCGGAAGGAGGAGACCACACACTAGAATGCGCCCGGATATCAACGCATTCCAGTGCGGGAAGTCATCGGTTTACTTCAACTGGAAAGCGACTTTCAGCACCACCTGATATTCGCTGGCGGTTCCGTCCTCTCCGACATGGCCCCGGATTTCTCCGACCTCAAACCAGGAAAGACGTTCCAGGCTGTTGTGGGCTTTATGCAGGGCGCTATTGATGGCTCCTTCAATACTCTCCTTGGAAATTCCGATAATCTCGACCTTTTTGTACGTTCTCTGGTCACCGTAGGTCATAACCGCCTCCGTCCTGAGATTTGTTTACCTGAAGTCTAACAGCCCGGTCGCTAATGAAAAGGCTGGTTGGCCTGGGACGATGTATGGAGTATCCTCAAAAGAATTGTTTTTATGAAATAGATCTGGAGTACGCCATGACCACACAACATAAGACCATCTTTCTGAAAGACTACCTTCCTCCAGCCTATCTGGTCGATCGGGTGCATCTGACCTATGAACTCCACCCGACGGCAACCCGGGTCCGTTCCCGGATAGAGATGCGTGTCAATCCCGAGGTCGATCCGCAGCAACCGCTGATTCTGGACGGACGTCAGCTGAAACTGACTGCGGTACGACTTGACGGAAAGGCCTTGAGTGAGGCTGATTACCAGGTCGATGCTGAGCAACTGCACCTGGAAGAGGTCCCCGAGAGCTTTGTGCTGGAGATCGAAACCGAAATCAATCCACAGAACAACGCCTCCCTGGAAGGGCTTTATCTGTCGAGCGGCAACTATTGTACTCAGTGTGAAGCCCACGGCTTTCGCCGCATGACCTACTATCCGGACCGTCCTGATGTCCTGGCTCGGTTTACCACCACTGTTATCGGCGATCCGAAAGAGCAGCCGGTGATGCTCAGTAACGGGAATCTGGTGGAACAGGGCGTCTGCGACGACGGACGCCACTTTGCAACCTGGGAAGATCCCTTTCCCAAACCGGCGTATCTCTTTGCGCTTGTCGCAGGAGATCTGACTGTCCACGAAGATCATTTCACCACCGCGTCCGGTCGAAAGGTCCTGCTGCAGATCTATGTCGAGGCTCGCAACGCTGACAAAACAGCCCATGCGATGACCTCTCTGAAGAATTCCATGCGTTGGGACGAGGAGGTCTTCGGCCTGGAATACGATCTTGACCGGTTTATGATCGTTGCCGTCGATGACTTCAATATGGGGGCGATGGAGAACAAGGGCCTCAACGTCTTCAACAGCAAGTATGTGTTGGCGCGGCCCGATACCGCGACCGATTCCGACTATCAAGGAATTGAAGGCGTTATCGGCCATGAATATTTTCATAACTGGACCGGCAACAGAGTCACCTGCCGCGACTGGTTTCAATTGAGTCTGAAGGAAGGACTGACGGTATTTCGCGATCAGGAATTTTCCAGTGACATGGGAAGCCGGGCGGTGAAACGAATCGAGGAGGTTCGTATCCTGCGGGCGCATCAGTTTCCGGAGGATGCCGGCCCGATGGCCCATCCCGTACGTCCTGAGTCCTACGTAGAGATCAACAACTTTTATACGACGACCGTTTACAACAAAGGGGCGGAAGTGATCCGGATGCAACATACCTTGCTTGGGGCCGAAGTGTTCCGCAAGGGGATGGATCTTTATTTCGAACGACATGATGGTCAAGCTGTGACCTGCGATGACTTTATTGCCGCCATGGCTGACGCCAACGGGCGTGATCTCACCCAATTCAAACGCTGGTACTGCCAATCCGGGACTCCGATCGTCCTGGTCCGGGGCGATTTCGATCCGGCAGCGGGCACCTATGCTCTGAAGCTCAAGCAAACCTGTCCTCCCACGGTGGGGCAACCGATCAAGGAACCGTTCGTACTTCCCCTGCGTCTCGGCTTGATCGGAAAGGACGGGCAGGATCTGCCCCTGCAGTTGCAAGGGGAAAGCGCTCCGACCGGGACGGAACGCGTTCTGGAATTGACCGAAGTCGAACAGGCGTTCACATTTGTCGGGCTTTCCGAGCGACCGGTTCTGTCTCTCAACCGGGACTTTTCGACACCGATCAAGCTGGAGGAGGACGTGTCGGATGAGGACCTCTCCTTCCGCTTGGCTCATGATAGCGACGCCTTTAACCGGTGGGAAGCGGGGCAGGTGCTGATGACCCGGGTACTGCTGAAGCTGATCGACGACTATCAGTCCGGTCATGAAATGACCCTTGATAAAGGTCTGGAGTCCGCTGTTCGGACGTTACTGCTGGATGAGAATACCGATCCGGCGTTGTTGGCTTTTGCACTACAACCGCCGGCCGAGACCATGTTGGTGGAGGCGATGGACGTGGCCGATCCCGATGCCATTCGGGGCGCGCGGACCTTCCTGAAAAAGGCGCTCGGACAAGCTCTCGAAACCGAGTTCGCGGTTGCCTATAAGCGCAACCAGACCAAAGGCTCCTATGCGCCGGAGCCGACGGAGATCGCCCGGCGCAATCTCAAAAATACCTGTCTCGACTATCTGGTTCGAGGCGGTGGACGGGACTGGGTCACGCGAGCATTGCAACAGGTGGAGGTCGGGGACAATATGACCGACGTCCAGGCCGCCCTGGTGGCGCTGGCGCCCATCGACAACTCTCAACGGGATGCCGCCTTTGCTGCCTTTGCCGACAAGTGGCAGGACGAACCGCTGGTGATGGACAAATGGTTCAGCCTGCAGGCAACGGCCCAACGGCCCGATGCCCTGGAAAAAGTCGAAAAACTGCTGCACCACCCCGGTTTTTCTATCAAGAATCCGAACAAGGTGCGTGCGCTGATCGGTGGCTTGGTCCATGCGAATCTGGCCGCCTTTCACCAAGCCGATGGCTCTGGCTATGCTTTTGCCGCTGACCGGATTATTGAAATTGCCGCTTTTAACCCGCAGGTGGCTGCCCGATTGGCGACCGGTTTCAATCGTTGGAAGCGGTTCGAGCCGATGCGACAGGTGATGATGCGGGCTCAACTTGAAAAGATACTGGCTACCCCGGATCTGGCCAGAGACGTACAGGAGATCGTCTCCAAAGCACTGGAGGCCTGACAGGAGAGGTATGACGATGGATATTGTGGATATTTTGACGGAACATCATCGCGAACTGCGTCGCCTGGGACAGCAGGCGATGGCCGACCCGTCCCGGTTCGACGTATTCCTGAACCACCTGGTGATACATCACACCATGGAGGAAAAGTATTTTTATGATTTTTTGGTGTTGGCCAAAGAAGGAGAGCATGACGCCCTGGAGGCGGTGAACGAACACCATATCCTGGAGCTGATCCTGAAGGATGCCGAGGGGTTTCCCAAAGATCACGCGCACTTCCCGGTAAAAGTCGAAGGGTTGAAGGAATATCTGGATCACCACCTGGACGAAGAGGAGCAGGAGATCTTCCCTCTGGGGCGTCAGCTGATGGATGGTGCGGATCTGGAGCGCCTGGGACGGTTATTCCAGCAGGCGAAAGAGGCGTACCTCAGTATCGACCTCCCCGATCCCGGTACCGTGAGATTTAATACGGATTCAACCGGCGGTGGGGCCACCGGTGCAGGGCTGGGTATCGGCAGTCTGAAGTAAGCTCTCAGGTATTAACAGTACGTGCGAGCCCAGGGGTGGACGAGCCACAAAAAACAGAAAATAGCGATCTGTTTTTTGGTGAGTGAAGCAAAACCGCGCTTTTGCGAAACATGAATGACAAACACCAAGAATGGGGTTTGTTATCAAACTGAGCCGGGCCTTCAGGGGCCCGGTTTTCCTTTCGATCAAACGCTGCCTTACAACTCTTTACAGTTCATGTCTCATGTGTGCTTCAGAAGGGGACGAAAGGAAAGGTGACAGTGCTGTCCTGACGGCACCTAACCCTTTTCTCAAAGGAGGCACCAGATGATCGGATCGATTGGCAGCAGCAGTATGATGTCGATGATGCAACAGATGCAGGGGGCGCGAGGAGGCCCCCCGGCAAAGCACGATGTCGACGGTAGCGGCGGGCTGAACAAGACTGAGTTGACCGAAGCGGCAACGCAGTTTGAGGAGATGACCGGCCAGGTGATGGATGTGGAAGATGTCCTCGTCAACTACGATTCCGATGGGAACGGCGAAATCGGCCGAGATGAAATGAAGGGCTACATGAAAGAGCAGGGCTTCGCACCTCCGCCCCCTCCACCCATGAGTACCGAGATGCTGCTGCAGATGCAGGGCGGAGATTTCTCGGTGGCCAATGCTCAGGGGTACAGCGCCTATGGCCAGTCCGACGAGACCGACCTGTTAGATCAGCTGCTCACCGCTCTTTCCGGTGAGAGCGACGAAGAATCAAGCGACGTTTAGAAGGGCTGTTGGTTTCATAAAACCCGAGGGCCCGACGTTCCAGGCGGGCCCTTTTTTACATTTCCTTACACGGTTTTATCGTCGATTGAGGTACTCTCTATCGTTTAGAAGGAGGACGCAATGGATCAGATACTGGTCATCGATGACGATAAAGAACTCTGCAGCTTGCTTGAATCTTTTCTGGTGACCGAGGGGTTCAACGTGGTTGTTGAAAACGATCCGGTCCGGGGGGTGGAGAGGGCCCTCGGTGCCTCCTTTTTCATGGTGGTTTTGGATGTGATGATGCCCGGTATGAGCGGGTTCGATGTGTTGCGAAACGTTCGAAAAGAATCGATGATTCCCGTCATTATGCTTACGGCGCGCGGTGATGACGTAGACCGAATCATCGGTCTTGAACTGGGTGCAGACGACTATCTTCCCAAACCTTTCAATCCGCGAGAACTTGTCGCACGTATCCGGGCCATTCAACGACGCATGGGAGCGACGTCCCAGTTGCAGGCTCCCTCACAGAAGCTGTTGTGCGTGGGAGATATCAGCCTTTGCTGCTCGTCGCGTGTCGTCAAAAAAAACGATACTCCGGTGGAGATGACTTCGGCCGAGTTCTCCATGCTTGAGCAGTTATTAAAACATGCCGGGGAGGTGGTGACCCGGGACTACCTCTCAGAGACCGTTCTTGGCCGTGAGCTGGCTCCTTTTGATCGTAGTGTCGATGTCCATATCAGTGGGCTGCGCAAAAAATTGGGGCGTAAGGTCGATGGTGCAGAGAGGATTCGATCAGTGCGCGGAAGGGGATATCAATATGCCGGGGATCGCCTCGCAGGAGACGGCTGATGCGCGGTCTTTTCTTCAAGCTGTTTTTCGCCTTTTGGGCCATCGCCATCCTGTCTCTGGCGATCGGAATGACCTACAGCATCACCCAGCAGGACGCCCCTCCCCACCATCGGTTGCGGGAGGTACAGCGTCATGACCGGCGGGAGATGAAGAGGATGCTTTCCCATTACGGGAAACAGGCCTCATCTGCAAGCGTGGAAGAACAGAAGGAAATTGCCGAACAACTGAAGAACGCCTTTCACCTGAAGGTCCTCCGTGTCGACCGGTTGGTCACACCCGATAATCCCTTGCCGCCGGTGGGGCAAAAACTCCTTCGCAGGGCGCAGGAGGACGGACGCCCTCAGTTCTCCCTGGAGGAGAAGCAACTCTGGGCCGCCCTGCCGACCAGGGGGCGATTGCCCGCCGTTGTGGGAATGCGCGAGGTTCCGGAGCATCATGTGTCGCTTCTCCCCGACATCAGACGCTTCCTGCATCATCTGACCCGGCGCCTGCCAGTGGAGCTGGTTGTCAGCGGCTTGATTTGCTGGTTTTTTGCCGCGAGGCTGACGTCGCCGATGCGGCGACTTCGGACCGCTACCCGACGCCTCGCTGCCGGTGACTGGTCCGTCCGTGTGGCCTCGGATATCGGAAACCGGGGCGATGAGATCGGGGCTCTGGCGCAGGATTTTGACAGAATGGCGGAGGATCTGGCCAACCACAGTATTTCCCAACAACGACTTTTCCGCGACATCTCTCATGAACTCCGGTCCCCCCTGGCTCGCCTCAATGTGGCCCTGGAACTGGTGCGGCAACAAGGTGGGGAATCACAAAAACCGCTGATCGACCGGATCGAACAGGAGTCGGAGCGGATGAATACCCTTATCGGAGAGATCCTCAATCTCAGTCAGCTGGAGTCGGGAATCGACACCATCCGGAAGGAGCGGGTCGATCTTGAAAAGCTGGTGCAACTGGTGGTGAATGACGCCGATTTTGAAGCGCAGAAAACCGATCGCTCTGTGGCTATCCTGAACTCCGAGCCCGTGGAGATAAAAGGGGCACCGACGCTGCTTCATCGGGCGATCGAGAATGTAG
Source organism: Thermodesulfobacteriota bacterium (assembly GCA_028282145.1). Taxonomy (GTDB): domain Bacteria; phylum Desulfobacterota; class Desulfuromonadia; order Desulfuromonadales; family Geopsychrobacteraceae; genus JANQIN01. The sequence continues at coordinate 8,534 of JANQIN010000233.1, forward strand.
TTCGGAATGCAGCCCGTTATACCGATGAGAGGACGCAGGTCCAGGTATCTCTGGAAAAAGAGGGCGAGGCCGGTGCTTTGGTCCGGGTCCGGGATTTCGGCCCCGGGATTCCTGAGGAGGATCTGGGGCGGGTCTTTGATGCCTTTTACCGCGTCGGAACAGCACGCGATCGGGAGACCGGCGGCTACGGTATCGGTCTGGCACTGGCTCAGCGTGCTGCACGGTTGCATGGTGGATATATCGAGGCGGTGAATGAAGAATGCGGTGGGCTCTGTGTCAGCATTCATCTCAACCATGGCGATTCGGAATAAAGAGCATCGTCCTCCCAACCAACAGCTCTTTACAGTTCCCAACCGTTCTTCGTTCCCGATCGAACCGACTGTCGGTACACTTTCTCGTGTTGCAGGCCCCATCGACAGTCATGCGATGGAGCGGGGAAGAGGTCGTGTCGGGCCAAGTGGCAAAAGTCTGTCAGGGATTTCCCACTCTTGGCTCAAGGCCCTTCTGTGGAGTGTTACAATTCTTAACAATCTTTCCTTTAACCGGGCCCCTCCCTCCGTCGACACATATCCCAAAGACTTTGTTCTGATGCTCTAATATTTTTGGGAGACTGTGTCGATGGAAACCAATCCGAATTCCTGCCAATCGATTTTGATTCTGTCCGATCGTGATGACGCTGATCTCTCTCTTGTCGAACCCTTACAAGCGGAAGGTTACCGTATTCATGTCCGGCCTAAGGCCTTTGAAAGCCTTCAAGCACAGGGCCAGAAAACCCCGAACCTGCTTCTGGTCGACACAGATATCCTCTCCATGGATGAGTTGTCCCACTGTCGCAAGCTTCGGACGATTTATCCCGGACCACTCCTGCTGATGGCCAATCGGGTCGATGAAATGCTGCAGGTGCTGGCACTTGAAATGGGTGTCGATGATATTGTCGTAAAACCGGTCAATACCATCCTGCTACTGGCAAGGATTCGGGCCCTGCTTCGCAGGCCTCCGTCGAATCTGGTGCCCCGTGAAATGCGCTTTGGCGATCTGGAGATTCATGGAGACCTTCGGCAGGTCCGTTGCCGGGGCGTGGAAGTGCCGTTGACCTCCCGTGAATTCGATTTGCTTTGGTTTTTGGCCAAGAATGCGCGCACGGCGGTGAGTCGCGATCAACTGTTCCAGGAAGTTTTCGGTATCGAATACAATGGCCAGGACCGTTCCATCGATATGTATGTTTCTCGCCTGCGCCATAAGCTGGAGGATCTTCCGGGGCAGCCACGCCTGTTAAAAACCGTTCGTGGTGTGGGGTATCTGCTCGCTGCCACCGACTGATCCTTCCCACCTCAGATCTCCCCTCACAGGCGTCTTGTTTTCAGGACGCCTGTTTTCGTTTTCCCGATTCCCTTTCAAAGTTCCACCCTCCCATTTCTGCCGCTGGTCCCTCTCGGCACCTCTACTTCACAGACCCTTTTTACCGGGAGTCCGCTGTGACCTTTTGTGACGCCGGTGACAAAAAGCCACACAGGATAAAGAGGGGGACCCCAGGTGACAAAAGTGAGGACTCAATGACAAAAGTACAATAAAAACAATGCCTTAATTGATCGATATAAATGGCACGGCGACCGGGGATGTCTGCCGGACCCCTTTGAAAGGAGCCTGATATGTCCATCAGTTTCGGAGGCCTTTCCAGCGGCCTGGATACACAGTCCATCATTGAAGCGTTGATGGATGTCGAGAGGATTCCCCTCAATCGGTTGGAGGATGAAAAGACTTACCTTGAGAGCCAGCAGTCCGTCTATTCAAGCTTTGACACCTATCTCAATGAGATTTTCGATGCTCTGGACGGATTGGATGAACAGGACGATCTGAACGCCTATACCGCCACTAACGGCGGTTCGGATTATTTCTCGGTGGAAACCGACAGCCTGGTTCTCCCCGGCACCTACCAGATTGAAGTGAAGAATCTGGCCCAGCAGCAAAAAGATATCAGCACCGGTGGTGTTGCCGATGCCAGTGAGGCGATTCTTTCGGGCACCCTTCAGATCGGAACGGAGACTCTGGATTACACCAATGAATCTCTGAGTTCCCTGGCGGACACGATCAATGAGGGCGATTACGAAGTGACCGCTATGGTGATCAACGACGGGACTGAAAACGGCTATCGGTTGATGCTCACGGCCAATGAGTCCGGCACCGAGGTCGACATCGTCGGTACCGGTGGTGTGATCTTCGACTCCATTACCAATGGTCACTCTCAGAACGGACAGCTGGCCCACATCGTCATGGATGGGGTGGATATCTACAGTACCTCCAACGTCCTCACCGAAGCCATCAAAGGGACCACCATCGATCTTCTGGCGACCAGCCCGGAAGGCGAAAGCAGTTACCTCAAGATCGCGTCCGATCCCGACCATATTGAAACCCAACTGGACGCGTTTATCACCGCCTACAACAACATGGTTTCTTACATCGAGGACATGACCGATCAGGACCCATCCGTCGCCCGTCAGATGAACTCCGTGCAGAGGGCATTGCAGAGCCGGCTGACCAATATGGTCGGTTCGGGGAACTACAGTTCCCTGTCTACGATCGGCCTGGAAACCGATTCGGAGACCGGATTGTTGTCCCTGGACAGCACCGAACTGGCCGATGCCCTGGAAGACGATTACGATGCGGTCGCCACCATGCTGATCGGTGATGACGAGACGACCGGAGTGATCACCTCCCTGTTCAACTACATGGATGAACAGGTGGCCGACGATACCGGTTTCTTTGCCATCCGCGACGACAGCATCGAAAGCCAGATCGAACGTTTGGATGACGATATCGAACGGATGGAGGCGCGGCTGGAAAAGCGACAGGAAACCCTCGAGGCCCAGTACATCGCCTTGGAAGAGACCATGTCGACCCTCAACAGTCAGAGCAGCTATCTGACGGATTATTTTGCCAACAATTAATGGAGACGGATCATGTCTGTGACCACGATCGATACCACCCAATCGACCTATTCGGCCCTCAGCAGTGCCACCAGTACCGCGACCAGCGGGGCAACGCTGGACGAGTTGGATTTTTTGACTCTTCTGGTGGCGCAACTGGAGAATCAGGACCCACTGAATCCGCAGGATTCCACCGAATTTGCCTCTCAGTTGGCCGAGTACAGTTCGCTGGAACAGCAAACCCTGACCAACGAGAAACTCGACAGCCTGCTGGCGTCCTCTCAGAGCCGTGAGCAGGCAGCGGCCTTCACCCTCCTGGGAACGGATGTTTCGGTCTACGCCGATGGCTTCTACTACGACGGGCAGCCGATCGATCTTGGCGTCAATCTGGCCGATGAAGCGGCCAGCGTATCGGTTGAAGTGTTCAACAGTGAGGGAACCAGTGTGGCGACCCTGGCCCTTG
>JANQIN010000274.1 GCA_028282145.1 Thermodesulfobacteriota bacterium
TTTTTCATGACCGAACAGTTCGCTCTCCAGCAAGTTCTCGTGCAGCGCCGCACAGTTGAGCTTGATAAACGGCCCCTTGGCCCGCGCGCTGTTCTGATGTACCGCGTTGGCGATCAACTCCTTGCCGGTGCCGGAGGCTCCGGTAATCAGAACCGTTGCGTCCGCCGGTGCCACCATCGCCAGGGTTTCGAACACCTGTTGCATCGCCGCACTCTGGCCAATGATATTTTCAAAATTGTAGCGCTCGCCGATCCGTTCCTTGAGCTGATCGTTCTCCTGCTGCAGCCGATCGAACCGGAGCGCGCGCTCGATCGTCATCTTCAATTCGGTGATATTGACCGGTTTGGTAATGTAGTCGAAAGCGCCTTTTTTCATCGCTTCTACCGCCGACTCGACACTGGAAAAGGCCGTAATGATCACCACCGGCAGGGTCGGATGGGCTTCCTGCAGCCGTTCCAGGGCTTCCATGCCGCCCATCCGCTTCATTTTGAGATCGAGCAGCACCAGCTGAAACTCTCGCTCACCCGCCAGGTGAACCGCCACATCACCGTCGTCGGCCTCGGTCACATCAAATCCGGCACGGGCCAGGTGCGCCCGCAACATGGTCCGGTGTCCCACTTCATCGTCCACCAGCAAAAGGCGGGTCGTCTTAGGCGTCATACGAGCCTCCACTCATCGGAAAAAACATCCGTATCTCGGTCCCTTCTCCCGGGGCACTGTCGACTTCGATTGTTCCCCCGTGGGCATCGACGATCTGATGAACCACCGCAAGCCCCAATCCCGTCCCCGTCTTCCGGGTCGTAAAGAACGGATCGAACATCTTCTGCCGCACCTCAGAGGTCATCCCCTGGCCGGTGTCGGCAACGGTCAGGATCAGCCGGTCGTTCTCCATCTCGGCCTCCAGCGAGACCTGGTCTCCCGGAGTGCAGGCGTTGAAAGCGTTTTGCACCAAGTTGAGAATCACCTGGGTAATCAGGTCGGGGTCAAGCTGAGCCCGGTCCAGTTCCTGATCGATGCTGAGCGCCAGAGAAACGGAATGATCTTCCGCCTCGGTTTCTACCAACCGCAGACATTTCTCCAGCAAAGGCTCCAGCGGCAGGTTCTGCCGTTCCGGTTCCCGGGGGCGCGCATACTGCAACAGCGCGGAGACGTTCCGGTTCAGGCGATCCACCTCGTCCATCATCAGATCGGCATATTCACCGGCGCCGGCATCCAGTTCCCGCAGGTCGGAAAAATATTCGGCAAACCCGCGCAAGGTTCCCAGAGGGTTGCGGATTTCGTGGGCGATACCGGCCGCCATCTGCCCCAACGCAGCGTGACGTCTCGAACGCTCCAGCTGTTCCTCCATCGCCCGCAGATCGCGTAAGTCGCGCAGCACCAACACCGACCCGAGACGGACCCCGTCGGCCCCTTCCAGTGAGGAAGCACTGATCTTGAGCGGCAGACGACGGTCCTGATCGTCTACGGTATCGATCGGTTCTTCCAGAAGGGTTTCTCCCCCATTGAGTCGTTCCAGCAGCCGGACACCTTCGTTTCCCATGACCTCGGACAAGGTTTTTCCTTCCACCTCCCCGGTCAGGGCAAAGAGGTCCCGGGCCTGACGATTGGCCTTGACCACCCGGCCGTCCGGGTCCAGTGCCAGCAAACCTCCCGGCATACTGGAAATAACATTTTCCGTATAAAGTTCCATCGTCTGCAGGGTGGCTGACTGGACCCGGTTCCGTTGGGTCAGAAAGAGGATCACCAGAGCCGCCGAGCCAAGCAGGAGGAGGCCGCCGCCACGGGCGGCACTCATCCACAGCAACTGGCTGCGTTGTTTGTCAAACGGCCGGGTCTGCAAGCCGATCACAATGACCAGATCTTTGGGTATCAGATTCCGCCGCAGCCCAAACCGGTTCTTGGGCGAGGGTCGCAGTCCGTGCCCCAGGCGTCGATACCGTAACGGATCGAATCGCGCCCCAACCTCCAGCACCCGGCTATCCTCACTGTCAACGGAAAAACGGGACACCGGCTCGGGGCTTTGCAGGATATGGTTCAGGTTCATGGAGGCCAGGTTGCCCTCCCAGTTACCGGCGGAGGCCATGATCTTGTTCTGGCTGTTGGCGATCACCACATAGGCCATCAGCCCCTGTTCAAACGCCTCCTGGACCAGACTCTCGAGCTCCATATTGGAGCGGCGTATCAGCGCCGAACGCGCACCGGCCTCAAACGCACTGGCCAGGGCCATCCCCTCACGCTCCAGAGCAAAGATCATGTACTCTTTTTCCCGTTGCAGGTTGGTCCAGGTGTTGACCGCCAGCATCACCGCCAGAATCAGGGTGGCGACCAACAGCAGCCAGGGAAAAACCGAGACCCGCGTGGGGTGGTTAATTCTTTTCCAAATCACAGACAAAACCCCCTTT
>JANQIN010000028.1 GCA_028282145.1 Thermodesulfobacteriota bacterium
TTTTCAGTTCGGGATCCACTCATCAGCTCCTTGGTCGGATCGGTTAACGGTTGGGGTCCATCGCCTTTTCCGCCAGCATCCGGCGGAGCTTTTCCAGGCTCTTGGCTTCAATCTGACGGATACGTTCGCGGGTGACGCCGAACTTGCGACCGATGGTATCCAGAGTCTGCGGCTCCCGATCGTCCAGCCCGAAGCGAAGTGCGAGAATTTCCTGTTCATTCTCACTCAGGTCCTGTAGCCACTCGGCCACCAGACCGAAACGATCCAGATCCTCCACCAGCACGCTGGGATCGATGGCGGACGCGTCTTCCAGGGTATCGATCAGGCTGTAATCGCTGTTCTCCCCCATCGGATGTTCGATGGAGTAGGTCTTTTTCAGCAAGGTCATCAGGCGGCGGATATAGGGCGGTTCAACGCCCATCGCTTCGGCGACTTCTTCGATCTGCGGCTCTCGCTTCAGAGTCTGCAGCAGCTCGCGATTCACCTTGACGAACTTGTTGATATCGTCCGAGACATGGACCGGCAGACGAATGGTGCGACTCTGGTTGACCAGGGCCCGTTCGATCGACTGACGAATCCACCAGGTGGCATAGGTCGAAAAACGGCACCCTTTGCTCACCTTGAATCGTTCCACTGCCTTGATCAGACCCATGTTGCCTTCTTCGATCAGATCCAGAAACGGAAGGCCGCGATTCATATAGCGTTTGGCGATCTTGACCACCAGGCGCAGATTCGATTCGATCATCTTGTCCCTGGCCCCCATATCGCCCTGGGCGATCTGAGTGGCAAGGTCGCGTTCTTCCTGAGCTGTAAGAAGCGTACTCTTCTGGATCTCTTTCAGGTAGAGCTTGATAGCATCGTTGTAATGTTCGTCTGCTTCCGGTTGGGCCTTCTGCTCCGACGATTCTTCTTCCGACTCTTCTTCCTCGTCGAATTCTTCTTCCTCAGCAACCATCAGATCAAGTCCTTCGGTCTCTTCGGAATTGTCTTCACCCTCGCCGGGTCTATCGGTAAATTCGGTCATAATTTCATCCAGTTAAAGGTAGAGATTCACCTGAGTCTAGAGGAACGCTTTCCCTCAAGGCAAGTACAAAATCGGGTTCACCGGTGTCTTGCCATGACGCACTTCAAAATGAATGCGGGACGGTCCCCCGGAAGGTGGGCGGCCAGATAAGGCGATCTTCTGCCCCTGGCTGACAAAGGAACCCGGCTTGACAAGGTTCCGTTTATTAAACCCGTAGATTGTAAACAGATTGTTATCGTGCTGCAAGATCACAAGATGCCCGAAGCCACGAATCTGGTCGTTACTGTAAATCACTTTTCCGGCAGCCGCAGCCTTCACGGCGCTGCCTTCACGGGCCGCAATTTCAATCCCGCTGGCCTCTCCATTCTTGCCGGAGAAGGAGCGAACAACCCGTCCCTTCAGGGGCCATCCAAGATCGCCTTTCCGGGCTTTGACCTTGGGAGACGATTTTTTAACGGCGGGTTTCTTTTTGGGCTTAGGCCTGGGTTTGACAACTGTCTTTCGGGGCGCCGGTTTAGTGGTCCGGCTTTTAACTGTCGGGCGTGTACTCTTTTTGGGAGCCGAGGTGACGGTTACCGGGACGTTCCGAACGGTTCGGGCCCCCGGGATATACAGCATGGATCCTGCTTTCAACTGACTCGGATTGCGGATACCGTTGACCGCCATCAACCGATCCGCCTCAACTCCGTAGGTCCGGCTGATTCGATAGAGGGTCTGCCCCTTTTTCACAGGGTGATACACCCCGGAAGAAGCGCAGGCCGCAAGTAAGAGTGTCAGTATCAGGCACCAGATCCGCATGAAATCCTTCCCAACCCGGGAAACGGCGTCGTTCTTGACCTATTTTTTAGCAGGTGCAGGGTATTTTTAGCAAGCCCTGCGGTTATGACCCGGACTCCGGGTCAATGAAGCAACTTGATCAGGGCAAACCCTCCGAGCAGCAGCAGGGTAAAGACCAGGGTCAGAATATTGAAGTATTTTTCGATCCAGGCCTTTACCGGTTTGCCGAAGTAATACAGCAGTGCGGCAATCAGGAAAAACCGCAGGCTGCGGCTGACGGCGGAGGCAACCAGGAACATGCCGAAGGGGACCTGGACCACCCCGGCCCCGACGGTAATGACCTTAAAGGGGATCGGTGTAAAACCGGCGGTAAAGACCACCCAGAAGTTATGAGTCTCAAACAGCCCCTGAACGTGCTGGAAGCCCTCTCCCGTCACGCCGGGGACGTAGGAAAAGAAGATCGGCCCGGCAACATTCCAGAAGCCGTACCCAATCAGGTAGCCGAAACAGCCGCCCAGAACCGAGCCCAGGGAACAGACCAGAGCAAAGCGAAAGGAACGTAAAGGCAATCCGAGGCAAAGAGCCATCAGCAAAACATCGGGGGGGATGGGGAAAAAGCTGGACTCGATAAAAGCGATAACAAAAAGGGCCAGAGTGCCATGGGGAGAGTGCCCCCATTGCATCATCCAGTCGTACATCCTACGAACCCACTTCACCTTACTCGTCCTCCCATCCCTGACTGCCGATAAGCGGCACAAAACGACATTCAAAAAGTTTTTCCCGGCTGACCTTGCCGTCCGGTTTCAGCGTAAAACGGGTCAGGGTCTGCACATGTCGATCCCCGATCGGAATCACCAATCGCCCTCCCGTCACCAATTGTCGAAGGTATTCCATGGGGAGATCGGGGGCACCGGCCGTCACCAGGATAGCATCGAAAGGCCCTGCATCTTCCCAACCCACCGTTCCGTCCGTAATGCGAATATTCACGTTGATACAGCCCAGTCGGTCGAGGATGCGTCGACTCTGCCGGCCCAGTTCTCCGATCCGTTCGATCGAATAGACTTTTCGCGCCAATTGCGAAAGAACGGCGGTCTGATATCCGGAACCGGTTCCGATTTCCAGCACCGCCTCGTCCCCCTTCAACTGGAGAGCTTCTGTCATGGATGCGACCATAAACGGCTGAGAAATCGTCTGTTTATGGCCGATTGGCAACGGATAATCGCCGTAAGCCTGGCTGCGAAGAGCGTCCTCGACAAACAGGTGGCGCGGGATCTGTTCCATCACCTCCAGAACCCGTGGGTCCGTGATCCCCCGTCCTTTAATATGGCGTTCCACCATCCGTCTGCGGGCAATTGCGTAGTCCATTTCAGTCGGTTTCCGAAAAGAATTGCCCCTGTTGCCATGACCGCAACAAGGGAAGCGAACGATGGTTGGTCAGGTCGAGATGAAGGGGCGTCACGGAAGCGTACCCCTCTTCCAAAGCCTGGCTGTCTGAACCGGGTAAAGACTCAAACGCTCTTTCTGATCCGCCCAGCCAATAGTAGGTCCGGCCCCGCGGATCGATTTTGGGAAAAACCTGGTCGCTGTAATGGCGCCGCCCCTGCACAGTCAATCGCACTCCACGGGCAGAGGAAGCGGGAGTATTCAGATTGAGAAAGGTATCCGGCGGCAACCCTTCCTGCAAGGCCTGCCGGGCCAGTTCCAAAGCAATCCGGGCTGTCTCCTGCAGGAGTTCCGGAGGATCATCCAGGCGGTTCAGTGAGACCGCAATACTGGGGACCCCCATCAGTGCTCCTTCCATGGCGGCTGCGACCGTCCCGGAATAGGTGATATCATCGGCCAGATTGGCGCCGCGATTGATCCCCGATACGACAAGATCGGGAACCTGCTTCAACAGCCCATGAACCCCCAGATTGACGCAATCGGTGGGGGTTCCATCCACCGCATACCACCCCTCTTCCACCTGGTTCGCCCGCAACGGTTTGTGTAGTGTCAACGCATGCCCAACGGCGCTTCGTTCGCGGTCGGGCGCCACAACCCGAACCGGGCCGAGGGTTCCCAAGACCTCGAAAAGCGCACGAAGGCCGGGGGACTGAATCCCGTCGTCATTGGTCAGCAGGATAAAGGGTGGCATAAGGAACCCTCAGTCGAGGGACTGGCGAAGACGACGCAAATCGTTTCGGACCTGCACAAGCAGATCCCGATTCGTTTCAGAGTCTTTGGAAAACAGGGGAAGGGCCTGACCCGGATCTTTCTGCGGGGGATCAAACGGGGTCGTTTCGGTTTTTTTGGTCTGCAGCTGTTTTTTTGCACCGGTCAGGGTGAACCCCTGCCGGTGCAAAAGATCTTTTAACTGAACCAGTTGTTCAATTTGCGACTTGCGGTAAAGCCGCTGATTTCCCTGACTTTTTGCCGGTCTTACTGCAGGAAACTCCGATTCCCAATAACGCAGAACATGGGGCTTGACACCAACGATCTGCGCCACTTCACCGATTTTGAAATAAAGCTTATCGGGAATCTCGGTCATACGCCTTATCAACAACTTGAGGTGATATTGATTGCCGCCTTAAGCACCTGGCTGGGCTTGAAGGTAAGAATCTTGCGCGCCGTGATTTCGATTTCGCCACCCGTCTGAGGGTTACGACCCCGCCGGGACGCCTTCCTCTTGACGACGAAGTTCCCAAAACCGGCGATTTTGATCTTTTCCTCCTGCTCAAGGGTGTCCTTGATCAGATCAAACACCATCTCAACAATTGCCGCAGATTCCTTTTTGGAAAAACCGGTCTGCAGATAGACCTTTTCGACCAAATCGGCCTTTGTCATATTCTACTCTCCTCGGGAGACGTTATCCTTGAATTTTCAGACAGTTATAGCACAGGGGATGAGGCTTCGCAAGAGCATCTAGCGAATTTCAGCCCCCATTTTTTCACAAAGCACCCTTACAATCTTATCGTGTGCGGCCCGAACGTCATCATCCGTCAGCGTTTTTTCTGCCGATCTGTAGCTTACACGAATCGCAAGACTCTTTTTCCCTTCGGGGATTCCTTTTCCGGTATAGACGTCGAACAAGGAGATCCCTTCCATATCCCTGACCTTGATCCCCTTCAGCGTCTGGAGGAGTTCCTGTGCTGTCACAGCCTCATCGACCAGCAGTGCGGAGTCCCGGTGCACGCCCGGGAATCGGCTCAACGGCTGGAAGCCGCCAAAGTCGCGACAGACATCGAACAGGACGTCCATATCCAGGTCGAACAGGTAAGCAGGGCGGTCCAGTTCAAACGCCTGTTGCACCTTGGGATGCACCTCACCAAGGATACCGAGGACCTTTTTACCGGAAAGGATTCGTGCCGATTTACCGGGGTGCAGGTACGGTTCACCATGGTCGGTGTCCCATTGAAGCCGCTCCACCAGGAAGCTGGCCAGCAGATTCTCCACAGCACCTTTCAGATCGTAAAAGTCGACAGTGTCATCGCTTTGAGCCCAGCCGTCCGAATACCGTCGCCCGGTCATGACCCCGGCCAACCGAAGGGTTTCTACCGGAAGATCGTTTTCCGGAGCGACCCGGAACACGGGGCGCATCTCAAACAGGCGAAGATCCAGGGTCCGGTAAGCCAGATTCCGGCTGGCGGTCTCCAGCAGACTGGGGACCAGGCTGGTCCGCATCACCGACTGCTCTTCGGTCAGAGGGTTCAGAACCTTGACGTTCGTCCGACGGGGATCGTCCTCGGCCAGAAGCAACCGGTCCCAGGCGGTGGGCGAAATGAAACTGTAGTTGACCGCCTCATCGAAACCGGCTGCCACCATCAGGTCACGCGCCTTGCGGACCTTTTTCTGTCGGCGGGTCGCCTGCTGCGGCAGGATCGGGCCCTGGGGCATGGTGGTGGGGATTCGATCGTAGCCGTAAAGACGTGCGACCTCCTCAATCAGATCGACCTCGCGCTCCAGGTCGGGGCGGAAGCTCGGGACGGCAACGTTGAGAACAGCCTCGCTCCCCTCTTCCTGCATGTCAACCTTCAGCTCGATCCCTTCCAGCAGAGACTTCATCTCCCCGGCGGAGATCTGAACGCCCAGCAGATCGACTGCCTTCTCCGGGTGCAGCTCGATCATCTGAGGTTGCAGCGGAGCCGGGTAGGCATCGATCACTCCGGGAGCGACCTGCCCACCGGCCAGTTCGGCGATCAACTGTGCAGCCCGATCGAGGGCTACCGGTGCCATATCGATGTCGGCCCCACGCTCGAAACGGTGGGAGGCTTCGGTGTGCATCCCCAGGCGTTTGGAAGTCCGGCGAATGGCGATCGGATTAAACCAGGCCGACTCCAGCAGGATATCGACGGTTTCTTCACCGACCTCGGAATTTTGCCCGCCCATGATACCGGCCAGGGCAACAGAGCCTTCCCCGTCGCAGATCATCAGGTCGTTGGCAGTCATGGAACGAACCTGATCGTCCAGGGTGGTGAACGCCTCCCCTTCCCCGGCCCGCTTGACCACAATACGGCGTCCACGCAGCAGGTTGTAGTCGAAGGCATGCAGCGGGTGCCCCAGTTCCATCAGAACGTAATTGGTGACATCGACAACGTTATTGACCGACCGCTGACCGACCGCCTCCAGGCGGCGCACCATCCAGGAAGGACTGGGACCGATCTTGACGCCACGAATCAGGCGGGCTGTATAACGGGGGCAGAGATCGCTGTCCTGAATGTCGACAGAGGTTTCGTCGGCCGCCGGAGTTCCGGCCTCTTCCACCTGCACCTCGGGAAGATGAATCGAGGTCCCGGCCAGAGCGGCAATCTCCCGTGCCACACCCAGTTGACTCAGACAGTCGGGTCGGTTGGGGGTCAGGCCGATCTCCATCCGGGCGTCGGTCAGACCCATGGCCTCAAATACCGGTGTTCCCAAGGCAAGGTCCGCAGGCAGAATCAGAATGCCGGCCGACTCTTCGGAGAGAGCCAGCTCCGATTCGGAGCAGAGCATGCCGAAGGAGACCTGACCGCGGATCTTGGACTTCTTGATCTTGAAGTCGCCGGGCAGGACCGTTCCCGGTTGAGCCAGGGCAACCAGATCACCGGTCGTGTGATTGGTGGCACCGCAGACCACCTGCACGGTCTCGGTGCCGTTATTGACCTGACAAACGGTCAGCTTGTCGGCGTCGGGGTGTTTTTCGACCGACTCCAGCCGGGCGACCACCACCGTGTCGAGACCGCCACCGATCAGCTCGCAGGATTCGACCTCCAGCCCGACCATGGTCAGCTTGTGGGCCAATTCCTCCGGGGTGAAATCGAAGTCCACCAGTTCTTTGAGCCATTTATACGAAACAATCATCTTAAGATTCCTTATCAGCTGTTACAGTGAAGACTATTGTTTTTAAAGCTTTTTAGAACTGGCGCAAAAAGCGCACATCGTTTTCGAAAAACAGCCGGAGATCGTTGACACCGTACTTCAGCATGGCGATTCGCTCGATCCCCATCCCGAAGGCAAATCCGCTATACACGGTGGGATCGTAATCGACCGACTTGAACACTTCGGGGTCGACCATACCGCTGCCGAGAATTTCGAGCCAACCGGTCTGACTGCACACACGACAGCCTTTGCCTTTGCAGATGACACACTGCATATCGACTTCGGCGCTCGGCTCGGTAAAAGGAAAGAACGAAGGACGGAAACGCACCCCGATGTTTTTTCCGAAATATTCATGCACAAAGGTGGTCAGGATCCCCTTCAGATCGCCGAAGGTGACGTTCTTGTCGACCAGCAGCCCCTCCACCTGATGGAACATGGGGCTGTGCGTGATATCCGAGTCACGGCGATAGACCGTACCGGGGGCAATAATCCGTACCGGAGGCTGCCCTTTGAGCATGGTCCGGATCTGTACCGGCGAGGTATGGGTCCTCAGGACGGTTTCGTCGTCCACATAGAAGGTGTCCTGCATATCCCGCGCAGGATGATCCTTGGGGATATTCAGGGCCTCAAAGTTGTAGAAGTCCTGTTCCACCTCGGGGCCCTCAGCCACACCAAAGCCCATGGACGCGAAGAGCTCGGTGATCTCTTCGGTGACCAGAGTGATCGGATGCTTCCGGCCGGCAACAGAGGTGCTGCCAGGCAGAGTGATGTCGATCTTTTCCTGGGAAAGGCGCTGGGCGATATCGGATTCGCGAAGAGCGTCGAGCCGCTTGGCAAACAGCTCTTCAAACCGGTCTTTGACCTCGTTGGCCAGGGCACCAACCTGGGGCCGTTCCTCCGGGGACAGATCGCGCATCCCCTTCATGATATCGGTCAGGTCACCCTTTTTGCCGAGTACGGAGACACGCACAGACTGGAGCTGGGCCTCGGTCCCGGCCTCCCCAATCTGAGTCGTGGCGGTCGCCAGCAGTTGCTCAAGCTTATCCTTCATCGGAAGAACCTTTAGAAATGAGAAAGGAAGCCAACGGGCTTCCAATGGAGATTCGTACAAAAAAACAGGAGGTGGGGCCAGACCCCACCTCCTGCCTGAAGCATCGTATTACAGCTGACCCTTGGCCTGTTCCACCAGGGCGGTGAAGGCTTTGGGGTCGTCCACGGCCAGCTGGGCCATAATCTTACGGTCCAGGCCGATCTCGGCTTTTTTCAGGCCATGGATCAGACGGCTGTAGGAAAGACCGTTGTCCCGGGCGGCGGCGTTAATCCGCACGATCCACAGGGCACGAAAATCACGCTTTTTGACACGACGGTCACGATAAGCGTAGTTCAGTGCACGGTCGACGGCTTCTGTAGCGCTGCGGAACAACTTGCTGCGGGCACCGCGGTACCCTTTGGCAAGCTTCAATACTTTGTTCCGCCGGCGTCTCGCTTTGAATCCTCGTTTTACTCTCGGCATGGTGATACTCCTGATAGTGATTAAACGGAATCGCTTCCGCTACCGGATCTGAAGGGGGAGACAGAGGCCCCGCAGTTCACGGATTTACTGTGATCTCCGACCTTAGAGGTAGGGGATCAGCTGGCAAATGTTCTTCTGGTCGGCAGCAGCAACGGTGGTCGCATGACGCAGGTTACGCTTCCGTTTGGGCGACTTTTTGGTCAGAATGTGGCTGGTAAAAGCCTTGTTCCGACGAACCTTGCCGGTACCGGTCTTCCGGAACCGCTTGGCGGCGCCCCTGTTGGTTTTGATCTTAGGCATCCTTCTTCTCCATTATCTCAGCTTGCTGTGCAAGCGGTTAAGACTGTTTTTTGGGGCCGACGACCATGGTCATGGTCCGTCCCATCTTGCTGGGCCGTGCTTCCACAATGCAGACGTCCTCAAGGGCTTCTACCGCACGATCCAGAATCATCTCGCCCCGCTCAGGGTGGCTGTTTTCCCGGCCTCGGAACATGACCGTCAGCTTCACCTTGTTCCCCGCTTCGAGGAACTTGCGAGCGTTCTTAACTTTAAAATCAAAATCGTGCTGGTCGGTTTTGGGTCGCATCTTGACCTCTTTGACCTCGATTTTGACCTGTTTCTTTTTGGCCTCGGAAGCGCGCTTCGCCGCCTGGTATTTGTATTTGCCGTAATCCATAATCCGGCAAACGGGAGGGTTGGATTCCGGCGACACCTCCACCAGATCAACGCCTCGTTCCTGTGCGGCGTCCAGGGCGTCGGTCACCTTCAGGATACCGAGCTGATTCCCCTCCTCATCGATCACGCGCACTTCCCGTGCCCGGATCGCCTCGTTGATATTTACCTCTGGCTTAGCGATGGCCCTTCCTCCTAGTGGAATTGTGCGCACTCGTCAGCAACGTATTGCGCAAATGCTTCCGGCGTCATGGCATCGAGGGTTTCCCCGTTGCGCTGACGCGGCGCGATGGTCCCGTTTTCCATCTCCTGGTCACCGATAACCAGCATATACGGAACTTTCTCCATCTGGGCCTCGCGGATTTTGAAGCCCAGTTTTTCGTTTCTCAAATCGGCCCGAACACGAACGCCCTGCTGACGCAGGGTCTCGCAAACCTTTTCGGCGTAGTCGCGCTGATTGTCCGTGACATTCACAATGACTGCCTGGACGGGCGAAAGCCACAGCGGAAAGTTCCCGGCAAAATGTTCGATCAGCACGCCGATAAAACGTTCGATCGAACCCAGGATCACCCGGTGCAGCATGACGGGCCGGTGCTTCTCGCCATCGGCCCCGATGTAATTTAAATCGAAGCGTTCCGGCAGGTTAAAATCGCACTGGATAGTAGCACACTGCCATTTCCTGTCAAGCGCGTCCTTCAGCTTTACGTCGATCTTCGGGCCATAAAATGCGCCACCGCCCTCATCGATCGAGTACGGCAGGCCGGTATCTTTGATGGCGTCTTCCAGAGCCCTGGTCGAGGCTTCCCAGATCTCATCGCTGCCGAGGGATTTTTCGGGCCGGGTGGAGATCTCCATCTCGTACTCGAAACCGAACATATCCATCACGTCCTGGACGAACTTGATGACCCCTTTGATTTCGGAGTCCAGCTGCTCCATGGTGCAGAACAGATGCGCATCGTCCTGGGTAAAGCCACGCACCCGGGTCAGACCGTGCAGCACGCCCGACTTCTCATGGCGGTGCACCGTCCCCAGCTCAAAGAAACGCAGCGGCAGATCGCGGTAAGAACGGATCCGCGACTTGTAAATGACCATATGGGCCAGGCAGTTCATCGGCTTGATGCCGTATCCCTGCTCGTCG
>JANQIN010000046.1 GCA_028282145.1 Thermodesulfobacteriota bacterium
TCCTGTCCTGTTCAGCAGTATCGTACAGGTCGGAGAGGGGACCGGCCGACTGGATGAGTCTTTCCAGCAGATCGGTGGCTACCTGGAGCGGGACCGTGAATTGAGAAAAAAGATCAAGTCGGCCCTGCGGTATCCGGCCTTTGTGACGATCGCTGTGGCGGTTGCCATCTCTGTGATCAGCCTCTTTGTGATTCCCGCTTTTGAAAAACTGTTTGCCAGCATGGGGGGGGAGCTGCCCCTGCCGACACGTATTATCATGGGAACCTCCCATCTTTTTTCCAACTACTGGCCCCACATGCTTGTGGCGCTGGTGGGGTGTGCCCTCCTGTTCCGGCAGTATCTGAAAACCGACCGGGGAAGACTGAACTGGGATCGTCTGTTACTGCGACTGCCGCTGGTCGGGGATATCGTAATTCGCGCGACTCTGGCGCGCTTCTCCCGCGCCTTTTCCATGGGGTACTCGTCCGGAATCCCTTTGGTCCAGGCCCTGGTGCTGGCTGGTCGGGCCGTCGGCAACCGGTACATGGAGTCCAAAGTCGTTGAGCTACAGGCTGGTATTGAGCGTGGTGAGACCTTGACCCAGGCCGCCTTTGCCACCGAAATGTTTACCCCCCTGGTTCTGCAGATGATGTCTGTTGGCGAAGAGTCCGGTGCCGTGGACCAGATGTTGATCGAAGTTGCCGAGTATTATGAACGGGAGGTCGAATACGATCTGAACAATCTGTCTGCCGTGATTGAACCGATCATGATCGTCATTATGGGGGCCATGGTCCTTGTACTGGCTCTGGGGGTCTTCCTCCCCATGTGGGAGATGGCCAGCCTGGCACGCTGATGATGAAGAACCGCCTCTTACATGGGCTTGGAGCCCGGGGGCTGACACGGTATGAGCTGGCGATTGTGCTGACCCTCATCTCGTTGGTCCTCGTCATTCTTCTTGGACTGTTTCAGGAGATGGTGAGAACCGCCGAAAGAGCCTCTTATCGACAAGAGGTCGGTGCCCTGAAAAGTGCCGTCAGTTTGAAGATGCTCGACTACGTTGTGCGCAACGATACCCGCGGGCTTGCTGCCATGATCGGTGAGAACCCCATGGAGCTTCTTCGCGAACCGCTGCCCGGTTACGTTGGGGTCTTTGACTCCAAAGAAGAGACTTCCCTTCAGAGCGGGCAATGGGGATTCCATTCTCCTTCAGGGGAGCTGGTTTATGCGGCGCGTTTTGATGACAAAGGGAAGGCGGTTTCCTCACTCAGATATATACGCTGGGCGATCGAGCCCCTCTACCAGGACACGAACAGAGACCAACAGTTCACCCTCGGAATCGATCGCCTGGAGTCGGTGGTTTTGAAAGTGAAAAAATAATTTGACGGGTAACTTAAAATAATTTATCATGTGTACCGTCTAATAAATAGAACGCTTACATTCGAATAGATGTGCACATCTCGACACCCCTTTATTGGAGGCAAGAATGCGGAATCAAAATGGTTTTACTCTGATCGAACTGGTCGTAGTCATCGTTATTCTCGGTGTATTGGCCGCCGTTGCCGTGCCCCGCTTTGTAGATCTGCAAGGGGAGGCACGACGTTCTACCTTGCAGGGGATGCAGGGCGCTCTGAACAGTGCCGCCGCTTTGGCGCGGGCTCAGCAACTGGCACAAAACGTGGCCAGCAACGGTTCCATTACTGTGGAAGGCTCCGTTTCTGTGGGTCTGACCAACGGTTATCCGCAGGCCAATGCCGGTGGTATCGGCGCCATGATTCAGGAAGATGGCTTCAACCAGGTTGCTGGTGGTAGTGGTTGGCAGTTCCAACTGGAAGCTTCCCCCACACCGACTTCCTGCTATACCGAATACCGGGCAAGTACTGGTGGCTTCCCAGCCGTTGTGATTGACTCCAGCGGTTGTAATTAATTCTGTTTTGAGTGAAAACGGAGCGACTTTGGGTCGCGCCGTTTTTTTTCGCGGTCCTTTTCTATGTTGTCGAATCCGGCTTACCTGCGGGCTTTCGATCTCTGTTGTCTCTCCATTTTTGCCTTCTGCTTAGGGGGCAGTCTCTTCTTTACCGGAACGGAGGGGGTGCTTTTCCTCGGAACGCAGGTCGGCCTCTGGTCCCTGGCCGCTTTTCGTTTATTTTTTCACCCCATTGCTGTTGAACCGTATCATCCCGGCTGGGTAAAAGCCCTCGGGTGTCTCTATCTACTCTGGGCTTTATCCCTTTTCTGGTCCCCTGTGCCGGCTTATTCCCAAGTCATGTTTCTTCGGCTGGCAACGGTCTCTCTTGTCCTTGTTTTTGTTCTGGGGATGCCCTCGTCACTCTGGGCACTTTGTCGAGGTCTGGTGGCTGCATCCCTTGTTGTCCTGATCGGCTGGGCTCTGTGGCAATTTCTTAACGGGGATTCACCCCGGGCCAGTTATTTGAACAAAAACTCCCTGGCCGGGTATCTGATTCTTGGGACTTTTCTCGTGGCAGGTGGCCCCCGGGGATTTTATTGGCGGTGGATTTGCCCGGGTATTCTCCTGGGGACAGGAACGCTTGTGGGTTTGATCGGCAGCCGTGGTGCCTTCTTAGGTCTGGGGTTCGGACTTCTGGTCGTAGTTGTTCTGTGTTTTAGGCATCAAATGTCGGCCCGTGGACTCTCTTGGAGAATAACGCCTGTTGGAATCGGGTTGCTGACAAGCCTCCCCCTGACTCAAGGGGCCGGACAGGGGCTTGCACGATTGTCCACATTGGCCGATCCCGTTCACTCCGGAAACGACCGTGTGATGATCTGGCTGTCGTCCTGGGATATGTTACAGACCAAATGGATGTCCGGGTGGGGTCTGGGCGTCTACGGCCTAGCCTACCCCCCCTTTCGAAAACTGGCAGATGAGTCAGTTGGCCATTTTGCGCATAACGATCCGCTTCAGATCTGGATTGAATCGGGTCTGCCCGGCTTTCTGCTGGCAGGGGCGACCACCTTGCTGTTTCTTCTTTGGGTGGCCGGGAATCTTCGATCCGAACGGTTGGACGGCAAGGGGCGGTTGGAAATGATCTGGATCCTGTCCGGTTTGACCGCGGTTGGCCTGCATTCTCTGGTTACCTTTCATCTCTATGTTTATTCGATTTTAATTCTTGGGGGCCTGGCTCTGGCACGCTTAAGCCAGCTTTCGATTCCCGATGATAGCGGGGGGCGGACCTCAACGAAACGATTCCGGTTGATCGGAAGTGCGTGTTTGGTTCCGCTGGTGCTGATTCTGTTTCAAGCCGGTTCTCAGTGGAAAACCGAGCTTGCTATTGATGCTATTCGGGTGAATCAGCCGGATCGGGCCATTGTACTGCTGGAGACCGCACGACGCTTCTGGCCCTCTAATGACTTCAACTGGTATATGGACGGCGAAATTCACCGTCAGGCCCTCGATACGCCTGGGTTGACCCCCGAGGTGAAACAGGAATTTCGCCAGAGATCGGAACGGATGTTGCTGGAAGCTCTTTCCAGAAACCCCTTTCGGTCGATGACGGCTTTCCGTCTGGGCCAACTGAAGGAAACCACAGAAGAAAATGGTCCCTCGGCACTGCCGGAAGACGTGATACAGTGGTATGCAAAGGCTCTGAAGATCAACCCGCGAAATCTCAGCGCCAGGCTTGCCCTGGCCCGGTATCACCGTCGACAGTCCTCGCCGGACCAGGCCCGAGCGGTTCTCGAAGAGGGTGTGGACTGGTATTACCCGGACAGCCGGGAGCTCCCGGGCTATCTGGGTACCCTGATGGTCTCCCGTCGAGCTCAGGGCGATGTGGAAGGGGCTCTCCAGTTGGAGAAAAGGATTCAGTCGCTGATGGAAAAGCGCCAACAGAAGATGGAACGGGATGGCTGATCTTCGCAGCTGCAGAGGATATAGCCTCGTTGAACTGGTGGTGGTCCTCCTCCTGCTGGGAGTGCTGGTCGGTGTATCGCTGCAGTTTGTTCGAACGGAGAGCTTTTCGGCGCGGGGTTATTACGATGAACTGGCCTCCGGCCTGCGCCATGCCCGGGGGTATGCGGTGGCGTCGGGGTGCGAGGTTCAGGTCGTGTTTACCGGAAACGATTTTGCCCTCCAGCGACGGAATGTTTGCGATGGTGCTTCCGCCTTCGGGCCGGGGATTCCGCACCCGGCCAAGGCGGAGATGTTTGCCGGTACTGCCCCGGATAGCGTTGCGCTCGCCGGTGCTGTCGATATCATCTTTGATCCCATGGGGCGGGCCACCCCCGGAGGCACCATCACCGTCAACGGTGGCGGGTTTTCTCAACAGATCGTTATCCATGCCGGCAGCGGTTACGTGGAGACACCATGAGTAAAGGGGTCTTGCAAAACCAGAAGGGGGTCACCCTGATCGAACTGGTGATCACCATCGTGGTGGTCGGTGTGGCTGTGGCGGGGATACTGGCGGCCTTTACCCTCACCACCGGCAAAAGTGCCGACCCGATGGTGCAACGGCAGGCGATCGCTGTGGCCGAGGCTTATCTGGAAGAGATCCTGGCCAAACCGTTCAGCGATCCTGACGGCGTTTCGGGCGAAACGGACAGGGACCTGTTCGACGATGTTCTGGACTACGACGGTCTGACTGACAGCCCGCCACAGAACCAGTCTGGAGTCAATGTCGCCGGATTAAATGATTACACGGTAAACGTCTTGGTTGTCACCGGTGCGAATCTCGGGAATCCCGCGGTCAACGCCCACCGGGTGGTTGTCCGGGTGACACATCCGGCCAACGGGACCGTTGAACTGGTAGGGTTCAGGGCTAATTATTGATGCGACGGCAAGTACAAACATACCGTAGAGCCGGCTTTACCCTGGTTGAACTGGTGGTCGTCATCACCATCATCAGTATCGTCGCGACGATAACGGCCGGGATACTCCGTTATCCGATGGAAGGGTATGTCGATCTCGGGAGACGGGCTGAACTGGTCGATGCCGCCGAATCGACCCTGCGGCGAATGCAGCGCGATGTCCGTCAGGCCCTGCCCAACAGTATCCGCCTGCGGGCGACCGCTACCGTGGATCATATCGAGATGCTTCATACCGTCGACGGTGGGCGGTATCGGGCTCAAGGGCCTGGGGATATCCTCGATTTCACCAAACCGGACGACCGCTTTGACGTTCTGGGACCCCTCCGGGCGAATCCGACCCAGGGCGATTGGCTGGTCGTCTACAATGTGGCTGCCAGCGGTGTCGTGGGTAACGCTTATGGCGGGGACAACCGCGGTATCATTGGGCTCAACGCAACAGCAAGCGACGTCCGAATCGATCCCGCTTTTGAATTCCCACTGGCGTCACCCAACCAGCGGTTTTTTATTGTCGATGAACCGGTGAGCTATCTCTGCGATTCGGTCGCCGGGACTCTGCAGCGGGTCAGCGGCTATACCAACCTGGACCCGAATAACCCACCGGCTGCGTTTGCCGGTGGAGTCTCAACCCTGATGGCGGACCATGTGGAATCCTGTTCCTTTACCTATACCCCCGGAACAAGCCAGCGGGCAGGCCTCGTGACGCTCGAGCTGGTATTGGCGGATGAGGGAGAAAGGGTACGCCTGTTGCATCAGATTCATGTGGAGAACACACCATGATCTGTCGCATGAAGGGACAAGGGGGCATTGCCCTGATGGGAGCGGTCTTTCTGCTGGTCGTTCTCGCCTTTCTGAGTGTGGTGGTTGTCTCTCTTTTTGGCGCCCAGACGAGCTCCATCTCCATGAGCGTCAATGGGGCACGCTGTTACCAGGCCGGCAAGGCCGGTCTGGAGTGGGGCATCCGTCGCGCTCTGGACGGGAACTGCGCTACGGTTAACGGCGCATCAAATACCATTGAAGGTTACACGGTGGTGACGACCTGTCAGGCTGACGGTTATACCGAGGCCGGTGTTTCATACAATGTGTTCCGGATTAGGGCGACAGCGACAGGAGGGAACCTGGGAGCGATCGACTTTGTCTCCCGGCGACTGGAAGTCAAGGTGACAGATGCGAACTGATAACCGAACTCTGAAGCACCGCTTTTACCAGGAACTCCGGTTTCTTCTGCTGCTGACAGGCTTGCTGGTCTGTTTGCCACAGGTCAGTTCTGCGGCCAATGTGCGGGACCAGTTCGATGCACGGGTCTATTCCAATAACGACGGCTCCAATAACTGGAACGGTGACTGGATCGAGATCGGGGAAGGAACCAACCCCACCGGTGGTTCCATTCGTGTGATCTCCCTTGGATCGGAAGATTACACGCTGCGGATTCGAAATAACAACCGGGGGGCCCGCCGGGCGGTCAACCTCCTGGGGGCGACCGGAGTGACTCTCAGCTTTGATTACCGACGCATCAGTATGGAATCGTCCGATTACGTCTCTGTCGAAGTGACGGATAACGGAGGGACCAACTGGACCGAGATCACGCGGATCCAGGGGACCGGGTCCAACGACAGCAGTTTCCAGTCGTTCAATCAGGATATTTCGACCCTGGCCACGGCCGACACCCAGGTGCGGTTTGTGGCCCATACCAACCAGGGGAACGATACCGTCTATTTCGACAATATCGATATCACCTATACGGCGGTGACACCGATTACGGCCAACCTCCTTGCCCACTGGTGGCTGGATGGAAACGGTGTGGAATATTTCAGCGGTGTGGACGCCGTTCCGGTGGGTGCCCCGGGCTATGCCGCAGCCAGGGTTTGTGACGGCTTTTTCGGGGATGGCAGCGGTTTTCTGACCTCCAACGCCGATCCGCAGCTCGATCTGCCGGACGAGTTTACCGCCATGGCCTGGATCAACGCCTCCTCCCTGTCTGTTTCCGGCCACGATACCCTGTACAGCTTCTTCTCCAAAGACACCAACTTCGAGGTTCATGTCCGGAATACGGGGGAGGTCTTCTGGTGGTATCAGTCCGGAACCCTGTCGACTCCCGCTGGAACAATCGTCCCGGGCAACTGGTACCATGTGGCCATCGTTCATTCACGGTCCGGGGCCTATCAGCGGATTTATATCAACGGTGTCCTCACCGCCAGTGACAATCGGGCTATCTCCATGCCGGTGAATGACGACCTGTTCCTGATCGGGGGGGATATCGCCACCGGCAGCAGCAGCGAGATCACCGGTCGACGCTGGTACGGTCTGATCGACGAGGTGAAGGTTTATGATGGCCCTTTGACCACCGGTCAGATTGTGACCGAGATGGCGGCAACGCGGGTCTGTTCGCCGCCGGCAGCCGAATGGCGCTTTGACGAGTGTGTCTACACCAATGCCGCCGATGAGGCCATCGACTCCTCCACCGGGACTTATCCCGGGACTTCCTTTAACAATGTGGCCTCTGCCGGGCCTGGAGTCGTTCAGCGGTATGCCGACCTCAGCGACACCGGAGTACGAGATAATCATTTTGAACTGCGAAATACCCAACTCCCGATGACCGGTTCCTGGACCGTTTCCACCTGGTTTCAGACGCCCTTTACCGGAACCCACCGGTACCATGTCCTGGGTGCGATGAACGGAGGCGGAGACATTCTTTTCCTGGACAGGAACAATAACTATCGTTGGGGAGTCTATACGCCGGGCACCATTCGAAACGGCACCTACCAGTTCGGTAATCTGTCCAATGGCTGGCATCACCTGGCGCTGGTCGGTTCCGGCGGCAGCACCGATCTGTATGTCGACGGCAGCTATGTGGATACCGTAACTCTGCAGGCGACGGGCAATCTCGAGTTTATCGGGACCTCGTACGACTACGTTGGCAGTCCGACCAATGCTCAGGGATTCGGAACGCCGCTGGATGAATTCCTGGTGTTCAGCGAAGCGCTGGATGCGACTCAGGTCCGATCGATCTTCTCCTACAACCTGGCGGGGTCGGACTACAACGGACGCCCCCGGGCGACCATCAACTGTAACCCTGCCATCGACCATTTTCGGCTGGAACGGAGTTCCGCTTCGGGCCTGACCTGTGCCGCTTCGCCGATCACGGTGCGCGCCTGTGAGGACGCGACCTGCAGCTCCGAGTATGCCACGACCTTCGATGTGACACTCAACCCGACCACCGGGTGGACCGGCGGCAATGCCCGAACCGGTGTCTCCAGTGGGGACAGCTTCAATCTTCGCAACAACGGGGGTGGGACGGTGACACTGGGTGTGGCCAGCAGCACACCGACGGCATCCAATGCGGTGCAGTGTCTTGTCGGTGGTGTTCCCGGCAGTTGCGACATGACCTTCAACACCGCCGGTTTCCTGATGGATGTGCAGGACTTTCCTTCTTGCGACACCTCAGCTCAGGTAACCCTGGCCGCCGTGCGGCAGGATCTGACCAGCGAACAATGTGTCGGCATTGACAGCTTTGCCAATACCACCAAGTCCATCGACTTTTACGCGACCCGGAACAACCCCAATAACGGAAGTCTGGACGTCGATTTTCTGCACGGCTTCCCCACCAACACCACAACCCTCAATACCTACGGCTCCGGTAGCGTCCCTGGAAACCCCTGGACCGCGGTCTCCATGGCCTTTGACGCCAATGCCGAAAGCACCTTCCGAGTCCGTTACAACGATGCCGGCCGGATGCAACTCTATGCAAACTATACCGGTGTTCTGGACGAAGCCGGCCTGACCATGGCCGAGATCAGTTCGGATACCTTTGTGGTTTATCCGTCCCAGTTGAACGTTGTTGCCACCACCAACGGTACCACCCAACTTAACAGCACCACGCCGACCGGCTCTGTCCATTGGCCTGCCGGTGAGGATTTTCAGGTCGATGTGGAAGCGGTCTGTGCCGATGGAACGACCGTCACTCCCAGCTTTATCTGGACCGTCGATCTGGCGGCGGCTGCACCCAACCAGCCCGGTGTCCTGGGAACGCTGATCACCTCCCAGATACCCGCAGGGAGTTTCAGTAACGGTCAGGCCAGCGGAACGACGGCTTATTCGGAGGTCGGGACCTTTACCTTAAACGCAACCGCCAACGATTATCTGGGTGTAAGCAGTCTCGATATCTCCGGAACGGCCGGAGAAATCGGACGGTTTACGCCGTTCGAGTTTACCGTGGCTCCGAACACCCCGGTCTTCAGTGCCGCCAACGATACCTTTACCTACCTGGGGCAGCCGTTCAGCTATCAGACCGCCCCGCAGGTTGTGGTGACCGCCCGCAATAAACAGGGAACGGTGACCCAGAACTACGAGGGCTCCTGGTGGCGGATGACCGATACGTCCATCGGATGGGGGTACAGTATCAGCAGCGGTGCGCTGGATACCGGAGGGGCGACCGTTTCAGTGACACCCACCGGCAACGGTGTGGGTACCATCGATTTCGGCGGTTCTTTCCTGGTGCAACGGACGGCGCTGGTCGGTCCCTTTGAGGCCGAAATCCAACTGGACGTCAACGTGATCGACCAGGATTCCATCGCCTACGCAACCAACCCGGTGACCTTCGGGGGGATTACCGCCAGCAACGGAATCGATTTTGCCGATGGCTCCGGGCTGACGGTACAGGCCAACAAGGCCCTCCTCTTCGGTCGTCTCGCGATACATAACGCCTACGGATCGGAACTCCTCCCGCTGACGGTTCCTATTCGGGCGGAGTTTTACGATGGAAACGGCTTCACCCTCAATACAGACGATAACAGCACCAATATCCAAGATGGCTGGATCACCCTGACCAACAGTGTCAGCGGTACGGCCAATGCCGGAACCCCGATCGATGTTGTCCCGGGGATTCCGACGACGGGAACCTGGGGGAATCAACCGTTCGTGGCCGGAAATGGTGGGTTCAGCCTGACTGCACCGGGGGTTGGA
>JANQIN010000090.1 GCA_028282145.1 Thermodesulfobacteriota bacterium
ATTCTTGGTACCGTGGCCAAAGAGAATCCCGAATTGGTCAAAGAGGCCTGTGCTCGTTTTCCCGGTCAGATCGTGGTCGGTATCGACGCCAAGGCCGGCATGGTGGCGGTGCGCGGCTGGGCTGAAGTCACTGACGTCAAGGCGGTCGATCTGGCCAGGCAGTTTGAAGACGCCGGTGTGGCGGCGATTATTTACACCGACATCGCCCGCGACGGCATGATGCAGGGCCCCAATATCGAACAGACCGCCAACCTGGCCAGGGCCGTCGGTATCCCGGTCATCGCCTCCGGTGGCGTGTCCAGCCTCGACGATATCCGCAACCTGAAGACGGTGGAGGACTCCGGTGTGGTCGGTTGCATTACCGGCAAGGCAATCTACAGCGGCGCCATCGATCTGCGCGAAGCGGTCGCGCTGGCCAAGGGGTGACACTATGCTGACCAAGCGAATCATTCCCTGCCTGGATGTGAAAGACGGCCGTGTCGTCAAGGGGGTTCAGTTTGTCGATCTGATCGACGCCGGTGATCCGGTGGAGGCGGCAGAAGCCTACGATGCCCAGGGGGCGGACGAACTCTGCTTTCTCGATATCACCGCCTCCCATGAGGAGCGCAAAACCATTATCGATGTGGTCACCCGCACCGCGGAACGGGTCTTTATGCCCCTGACCGTTGGTGGCGGTGTTCGCACCGTCGAGGATGTTCGTGCCCTGCTGCAGGCCGGTGCCGATAAGGTATCGATCAATACCGCCGCCATCCATCGGCCTGAGTTTGTGCGGGAGTCGGCCGAGCGTTTCGGCAGCCAGTGTACCGTGGTTGCCATCGACGCCCGCCGTGTGGAAAACAGCGATCCGCAGACGTGGGAGGTCTACACCCATGGCGGCCGCAACCCGACCGGGCTCGACGCGGTCGAATGGGCGGTGAAGATGGAGAAGATGGGGGCGGGAGAGATCCTGTTGACCTCGATGGATAAGGACGGCACCAAATCCGGTTTCGATGTGGAGTTGACCCGAGCGGTGGCCGACGCGGTCTCGATTCCGGTGATCGCCTCCGGCGGGGTTGGGAACCTGGACCATATCTGTGACGGTTTTTCGGAAGGCGGTGCCGATGCGGCCTTGGCAGCGAGCATCTTCCACTTCAAGGAGTACACCATCCGCGAATGCAAAGAGCGGATGAAGGAAAAAGGGATTCCGGCGCGACTCTAGGTCATACCCGGGGAAAAGGTGACGCAATGTCGTTGATTGATCAGTTGAAATTTGATGACAAGGGACTGGTGGCGGCCATTACCCGTGACGCCGATAACGGCGAGGTGCTGATGATGGCCTGGATGAACGCCGAGTCGGTACAGAAGACCCTGGAGACCGGCAAGATGCACTACTGGTCCCGCTCCCGCCAGAAGCTCTGGTTTAAAGGGGAATCCAGCGGTCATTTCCAGCACGTCAAGTCGATCCGCCTCGATTGCGACGGCGACGCCTTGCTGATCGATATCGAACAGGTTGGGGCCGCCTGTCACACCGGGACCCGCAGCTGTTTTAATCGCCAGTTCGACGGCGGCGAGCCGGTGGCGACCGACGCCAAGGTTGTCGATACTGAATCGATCTACGCCAGAGACGATATCCTGCAGGCGCTGTACAACATCGTTCAGGACCGGAAGCAGAAGTCACCGGAAGATTCCTATGTGGCCAAGCTGTTTCACAAAGGGCTCGACAAAATTCTTGGCAAGATCGGTGAGGAGGCGACGGAGGTGGCGGTTGCCGGTAAGGGCGGAGATACGGACGAAGTGGTGAGCGAGATGGCCGATCTCTGGTTCCATTGCCTGGTATTGATGGGCAAGTACGATCTGCCGCCGGAGAGGGTCTACGCCGAATTACGGCGGCGTTTCGGGCTCTCGGGGCTGGAAGAAAAAGCGAACCGACCAAAATGAGCTTGCCTCTGTTCTAGGGGTTCCGTATAGTGTTACGTTCGCGTGAATTTTGGGGCGGGATTTTCTGTCCCGACGTCACGCATCGGGCCACCGACTGATTGTGCCGAATCGGTACTTTCGGGGTGGTACTGGAGATATGGGGCGCCGGTTTTTCCGGCTGCCCTCTTTGCGTTTCTAAGTGATCGCATTTTCTGAATGGGATCGTCGTTTTACTCTCTGCCTGGGAGGTCCTATGAGTCTCAAAGAAAAACTGACGGCCGATATGAAAACAGCGATGCGGGAAAAGGATTCGGTCCGGTTGAACACCATCCGTATGGTCCGTAGCGCGCTGAAAAATAAAGAGATCGAGGCCGGGGGCGAACTGGACGACCAGGGCATCATCCAGGTGGTCAGCACCCTGGTGAAGCAACGCCGCGAGTCGATCGCCATGTACCGGGAAAACGACCGGCAGGATATGGCCGATCAGGAGCAGGCGGAGATCGAGGTGTTGCAGGTCTACTTGCCGCAGCAGCTGTCCGAAGAGGAGGTGGCAGCCATTGTGGACGCGGCCATTGCCGAAACCGGCGCCTCGTCGGTCAAGGACATGGGCGCGGTAATGAAGGTGGTGGTGGCTAAGACCACCGGTCGGGCCGACGGCAAGATGGTCAATCAACTGGTGCGTTCCCGTTTGAACGCTTAGATTAACCTGCTCATCCGGATGCTATGAATCCTGTTGATATTGCCATTCTGATTGTCCTGGTGGCCTTCGTGGCCAAGGGCGTTTTACGGGGGCTGCTGAAAGAGGTCTGCTCTCTGCTGGGACTGGTGGTCGGAGGCTGGTTGGCCTTTGCGTTTCATGTCCCGGTGTCCCAATGGCTGGTCAGCAGCTTCGGTCTGCCGGACAAGCTGGGTGTGGGTGCGGCCTTTGTCGCCCTCTTTCTCGGCAGTGTGATTCTGTTCGGGGCCTTGGGATTCGTCCTGTCCCGGTTTGTCTCTCTGGTCTTTCTCGGTGGAGTCAATCGTCTGACCGGCGGGATTTTCGGTGCCATCCAGGGGGTGGTTCTTCTGGCTCTGATCCTGTTTGCCCTGCAATCTCCTGTCGGGCGGGAATATATCCCTCAGGCAATCAGTCAGGCGATGCAACGGTCCCATCTGGCGCCCCCATTTGTCGAACTTGGGCAGGCGGTTTTTGATGGGGGTCGGAACCTGTTCGGTCGTTAGAAAGTGGACAGATGTTGGACGAAACCCTGCGGGTTCTGGAGTTCGATAAGGTTTTAGGCTTCCTGGCCGGGGCGACAGTGACGGCCCCCGGGCGGGAGCGGGCCCTGCTGCAGCGTCCGATGGACGATCTGGGGCAG
>JANQIN010000126.1 GCA_028282145.1 Thermodesulfobacteriota bacterium
GCTATGCGGCGGCCGATCCGCGAATCCGGAGGCGATAAGATGATCCCGTCCTCTTCCTTCCTGCGATCCGTCTTCTGGACCCGTCTCCGGCAAAACAGGCTGGCTCTTGCCGGAGGCACGCTGGTCCTGATCATGTTTGTTCTGGCCACCATCGCCTCCCTCGTGGGAGACCCGGGAGATATCGATGTGACCCGGAAGCTTATGCCTCCGTCCTGGGCCCATCCTCTTGGGACCGATCAACTGGGGCGGGATGTGTTGGTACGCATGCTCTACGGGGCACGGATTTCGTTGCTGGTCGGCTTTGTTGCCGTAGGGATTGCAACCTTTATCGGCGTTGTTCTTGGGGCGGTTGCCGGCTATTACGGCGGTTGGGCCGACTCGGTGGTGATGCGATTTGTCGATATCATGCTCTGCTTCCCCTCGTTTTTCCTGATTCTGGCCGTTATCGCCTTTCTCGATCCCAGTATCTGGAACATCATGATTGTGATCGGACTGACCAGCTGGATGGGCGTCGCTCGTCTGGTCCGGGCCGAATTCCTGTCGCTGCGAGAACGCGACTACGTCCTTGCCGCCCAGGCGCTGGGCGCATCGGATATTCGGCTGATCTTCCGCCATATTCTGCCCAACGCACTCACTCCGGTTCTGGTTTCGGCAACGCTGGGAATTGCCGGGGCCATCCTGACCGAAAGCGCCCTCAGTTTTCTGGGGATCGGGGTCCAGCCGCCGACCCCCTCCTGGGGGAATATGCTGATCGATGGAAAACAGACCCTCGGTATCGCCTGGTGGCTTTCCGTCTTTCCGGGTCTGGCCATTCTGTTTACCGTGCTCGGGTACAATCTCCTGGGAGAGGGGATTCGGGATGCACTGGATCCACGTCTCAAAGAATAGCCCCTCGCATTGACAAATAACGAACCGGATAAGTAATATTTTACGATCATGACTGTCGGACGAAACGATATCTGCCCCTGCGGAAGCGGTAAAAAGTACAAGAAATGCTGCCTGACCCTTCCGCCGTTGGAACCCGATACGGCCCAATCTCCGGAAGAACTCCTGCGCCAGAGATTTCACGCAGCCCGGCAGGGTGACTTTGGGTTTATCTACGATACGACCCACGAGGAGTCGACCCTTCGGCAAAGCTTCCCCTCCCGGGGGGAGTATGTGCTGTTCGGGCAACAGCAACTGCTGCAGAGCTTTCATATTATCGGCTGTCGGGCCATCGACCAACGCCAGGTGGATGAATCCACCGTGGAGATGACCTTCTGGATGGCAACAGAGACCGATGAAGGGCTTCAAGAGCTTTTCGAATTGGGGCGCTTTGTCCGGACGCCGGAAGGTTGGCGCTATCATTCGGGGCAGAAGATGACCCGGGAGGATTATACCGGCGAGATCGACGACCTCAGCTTTGCCGACTTTGACGCGGTCGGCCAGAAGATTATTTACTGAAAGACCGAAGGAGAGAAAGATCCATGCCCGAACTACCTGAAGTTGAAACAACCCTCCGCGGTATCTCCGCCCATCTGATCAACTCCGAGGTCTCCCACGTGGAGATTCGCACCGAAAAGCTGCGCTGGCCGTTCCAGGAAGATATGAACTTTGTCCTCCGTGGCCAGGTGATCCGCGACATCACCCGCCGGGGAAAGTACCTTCTGGTTCGCTGTGCCGGTGGGACCCTGATCATGCATCTGGGCATGTCGGGCAGTCTGCGCCTGGTTCCCCCCGGTGTTGAACCCGGACCGCACGATCACTTTGATCTCGCGACCAACACCGGGCCCGTCCTTCGTCTGACCGACCCCCGGAAATTCGGTTCTCTGGTCTGGACCGAGAAGGCACCGGAAGAGCATACCCTGCTCAAGGATCTGGGGCCGGAACCTCTGGAAGAAAGGTTCAGCGCCGACTACCTGCATCAGGCGATTCAGCGACGCAAGCGTGCCATCAAGCTGGTGATTATGGATTCCAGGGTGGTGCCCGGTGTCGGGAATATCTACGCCAACGAGTCCTTGTTCGAGGCAGGGATTCGTCCCGAGACCAAAGCCTGCGACCTGACCCTGGAGCAGTGCACCCAACTTGTGGATGCGATCAAAGCCGTTCTGGCCCGGGCCATTGAGGCCGGGGGCACAACGCTGAAAGACTTTGTCGGTGCCGGGGGGCGCCCCGGATATTTTCAGCAGGAACTCAAGGTCTATGGCCGTGGGGGCGAGCCGTGCGTGACCTGCAACACCGTACTTGAAGAGACCCGGCTGGATAACCGGACCACCGTCTTCTGCCCCACGTGCCAGAGCTGAACCGTGGACGGATTCCCCTTCACCTTTCCGTATCGGGTTCGCATTGCCGACGTGAATTACGGAGGCCATGTCTCCAATGCAGCGGTCCTGGAATTCTTTCAGGAAGCCCGCATCGCCTTTCTGGCCTCGCTGGGACCTTACAGCGAGATCGATATCGGTCAGGGACTGGGGATGATCCTTCCCGAGGCCCGGGTGCAGTACCGGGCGGAGATGTTTCATTCGGATGAGCTCTGTATCGGTGTCCGGGTGGAGCAGGTGAAAGGCTCTTCCTTTACTCTGGGCTATCGCGTTGAACGGGATGGAGACGTGACGGCAGAAGGGGAGACGGCTCTGGTCTGTTTCGACTACCAGGCTCGAAAGCCACGCCGACTTCCCAAACCGTTTCAGGACGCTCTGGCTTCCGCCAGCTAAGACCGGGCTCCCCGTCGGAAAATTCCGATGGGGAGTTTTTTTTCGCCATCCGCCTGCTAGACTTCTTCCAAATTCAATTCAGTGGGGAGGTGGGTATGGAGATGCCTGAGGTTCTGATCAGCGAAGGGTTGATCCGTAAACGGGTGGAAGAGCTCGCCTGGATGATTTCGGAAGAGTACAAGGGGGTCGATAACCTTCTGGTCCTTGGGGTTCTTCGCGGCTGCTACATGTTTATGGCCGACCTGACCCGCATGCTGACCGTCCCACGACAGGTTGATTTCCTGGCCGTCTCCTCTTACGGCGATACAACCGCGGCCGGTCCGGTTCGTTTGATCATGGATACCCGCAAAGATGTGACCGGAAAGCATGTGTTGCTGGTGGATGATATCATCGATACCGGCACCACCCTGCAATACCTCACCGAAACCCTGAAAGCCCGAAACCCGGCCTCCCTGAAGACCTGTGTCTTTCTACGCAAAGAAGAGCGACTGGAGACCGATGCCAAGGTCGATTTTATCGGTTTTGATATCCCCGATGTCTGGGTGGTTGGGTACGGCCTGGACAGGGGCGATGACTACCGGGCTTTGCCCTATATCGGCGAGGTCTCTGGCGACTAGCTGCAAATGCTGCTGCTTTCGGCAGCTCCTGAGCCGAAAGTGTATCAAGACAGAATCTATGTTGGGATCTGGCTGAGCGCCCAATCCGACGGAATACCGATTTTGAGGAAACGCTCACAGCCGCTCAGGGTGGAATCCGTTCGTTTTGAAATGCTTGTTGACAAAATGGTTAAGCTGCTTTACTATTTTGCTCATGGAAACCAGAGAAAGCATCATTAAGCACACGATCCAGGAATTTATACGTGTCTCCAAGTTGTATTCACGGATCGAGGAATTGCCTCTTCCTGTCGAAGACGGTGTGGAAATTACGACCCGGGAAGCCCATATCATTCAGGCGATTGGTGATCATGACCGAATGAGTGTTACCCAGGTGGCATCGCATTTCGGTATCACCAAGAGTGGAGCGTCTCAGATGGTGTCCAAGCTTGTCAAGCGAGGGTTTTTACACAAGAAGCAGGCTGCCCACAGCAATAAGGAGTTTGAACTTTCTCTCACGGCTCTCGGGGGCAAGGCTTTTCAAGCCCACGAGCAATTACACGGTAAGGATCTGGCGGGTTTGGTGGATCGCTTAAGCGATTTTCCACCTTCACATATTGAAACGATGTCGGTTCTTCTGGAGGCTTTGGGAAAAGTCATGGAGCAGCGCCTTTCACAACGGTCCGAGGAATAATTTTTTTGCCTGAATAGTTAAGCAGCTTAACTAAATCTGAAGTTGAGGAAGCTTTATGAAGAGACTTAAAAACCGCGTCGCCGATTTTTCGGTGAATCACTACAAGGCCGTTATTCTTGTCACCCTTCTTTTTACTGTGATAACAGGCGCTTTCTTTTCTCGGGTGACTTTGGATACCGATCCGGAAAATATGCTGGAACCTGATGAACCGGCACGTATTTTTCACAACCAGACAAAAGAGCGGTTCAATCTCAGCGATACCGTTGTGCTGGGGGTGATCAATGAAAACCATCCGGATGGCGTTTTTAACCCCGACACACTCAAGCGGGTTTTTGCTCTGACCCAATTTGCCAAGACGTTGCGATGGCAGGACGAAAACAACCCGGAAAAGTCGTCCGGGGTGATCGAAGTGGATATGATCGCTCCATCGCTCGTTGACCATATGAGTCAAAAGGGCCCGGGAACGATCAAATTTGAATGGTTGATGGCCCATCCGCCGGAAACGCAGGCGCAAGCTCTTGAGCTTCGCGATAAAGCGCTTTCTAACCCCTTACTTAAAGGCCAGATGGTTTCCGAGGACGGCAAGGCCCTCAGTCTCTATCTTCCACTCACAGATAAGTTGCTCAGTTATCGGGTCTATACGGAACTCCGGAAGAAAATCGACGAGCTCGGCGGAGATGAATCCTACCATATCACCGGTCTCCCCGTCGCCGAGGGCGCTATCGGCGTAGAGATGTTTACCCAGATGGGTACCGCATCCCCGCTGGCGATGCTGCTCATCTTCGCGCTGTTGCTGTTGTTCTTCCGCAAATGGGTGTTGGTCGTCCTGCCGATGATTATTGCCACCGTTTCCATTGTCTCTTCGATGGGACTGATGATCGCCTTTGGTTTCCCGGTCCATATCCTGAGCTCCATGTTGCCGATGTTTCTGATGTCCATTGCCATGGTGGATTCGGTGCATGTGCTCTCAGAGTTTTTCGACGTATACACGCCCGAAAAAGGGAGAAAAGAGACCATCAAGGAGGTGATGAATACCCTTTTTGCACCGATGCTGTATACCTCGCTGACGACAGCGGCCGGCTTCTTGTCCCTGATTTTGGCGCCGATCCCTCCGGCGCGGGTTTTCGGTATCTTTCTGGGAGTCGGGGTCCTTATCGCCTGGGCCGTTACGGTGCTGTTTGTCCCCGCCTATATCATGCTGATCCCCGAGAGAAAGCTGAAACATTTTGGCCTGTCGGCTCAGGAGAGCGAAAAACAGAACTGGTTGACCCGGGGCCTTTCCGCCATCGGTACGCTCACCTATAAGCATGCGAAAGGCGTTCTGACCGTTTTGGTTCTTTTGGTTGTCGTCTCCGTTTGGGGGATCACCCAGATTCAGGTGAATGACAATTATGCCAAACGGTTTGATCACAGCCATCCTATCCGAAAAGCCGATATCGCCTTAAATAAGCACTTCGGAGGGACCTATACGGCGTACCTGATTCTTAAAGGGCAGGCACCTGGCCAGGGAGAATCCGTAGACGCTGACAAGATCCGTGAGGCTCTGCTTCAGTACAGTGACCTGATCCGCGGTGATTACTCGGCAGCGCCATCGCTGGCGGAGGGTTTGACCCACAAACTGTCTGACATTGCCGCCGGTTCACCGACGACGGAGCACCTTCTGGATTCCATGGTGATGCACATCGACCGGATCTCCGCCAATGCATCCGATGCCGACTTTGAAGCGTTGCAGGAGTTGCAAACCTTTCTGGGTATCGAAAAGGAGAAACGGAAAGTGTTCAAGCGACCTGAGGTCCTGTCTTACATGGCCGACCTGCAGGCCCATATGGAAGAAACCGG
>JANQIN010000144.1 GCA_028282145.1 Thermodesulfobacteriota bacterium
CCAGATGGCGCTCCCCCATAAGGAAGGTCCACAGGATCACCGCAATGACCAGCGACAGCAGCTTCAGGGTCCAGTTTTCGAGCAGCCTCCCCAACATCTTTTATTTCCTTTTGCTGGTCTTCAGCTGGCGGGGCTCCAGCAGACGTCGCAGTACCCGGGCCAGAGTGGTTCCATCCAGGTCACGGGTGATCCGGCCACCCACAACCACCGAAATCTTGCCGGACTCTTCCGACACCACGATGGTCACCGCATCGACCAGTTCGGTCAACCCGATCGCCGCCCGGTGTCGTGTGCCCAGATTCTTGCTGATATCCCGATTCTGGGACAGAGGCAGGAAACAGCCGGCCTGTTTCAAACGACCCTGCTGAATCACCAGGGCCCCGTCATGCAAAGGCGAGTACGGGAGAAAGAGCGAGATAATCAAGTCGCTGCTGACCCGTGCATCCAGAGAGGTTCCCACCTCCAGAAGGTCCTTGAGGCCGGTTTCCCGCTCCAGAACGATCAGCGCACCGATTTTTCGATTGGCCATGCTGAGGCAGGCCTGAACCACCTCCTCGATCATCTCATCACTCTCCCGGACCGACAGAGCACCGAAAAACGGGCTGCTCCCCACATGGGTCAGGGCACGGCGGATATCGTTCTGAAAGATGACGACGATCACCAGGATGATCGAGGCCAGAAAATTGTCCAGCAACCAATGAACCGTATTGAGCTCAAACAGGCGGGAGCAAAGATACAACCCGAGGATCACGACCAAGCCGATCAACATCTGTACGGCCCGGGTCCCTTTGATCAGCAGAATGATGCGATAGATAATAAAACTGACGATGCCGATATCGACCAGATCCATCAGGCGAAATGTGTAGAGTACATCCAGCATCGTCGTTCCGTTTCAAAGAAGGGGCGTTAGTCGAGAGATTTTCCGACCAGAGCCGAGGTCATGGTGGCCACCTCGCGGGCCGCACGTACGTCATGGACGCGAAAAATCTGAACCCCCTGGGTCACACCATGAGCCACGGTGGCCAAAGTCCCATTCAACCGATCCAAAGGGTTGTCCTGGTCAAGCACCGCACCGATAAACCGTTTGCGGGAGGTCCCCAGAAGAATCGGGCGTCCCAGGCTGTGCAGTTCGGAGATTCGTCGCAGCAGCTCCAGGTTTCCGGTCGTGTCTTTGCCGAACCCGATACCGGGATCAACCGCCAGGCGCTCCCAGGAAACACCGGCTGCCTGTGCCGCAGCCAGACTGTCGGACAGAGTATCGGTGACCTCACCAACCAGATCACCGTAGGTGGTATCATCCAGCATCCGATCGGGCCGGCCTCGAGTGTGCATCAGGAAAAGACCGGCTTCGGTCTCGGCGGCAACGGCAGCCATGGCCGGATCAAAAGTCAGCCCACTGATATCGTTGATAAAGTGCGCCCCGGCGGACAAGGCTTCTCGGGCCACTTCGGCCTTGGTGGTGTCGACCGAAAGCGGCACCGCCAACTCCGCCGCCAGCTCTTCGATCACCGGCACCACCCGATCCAGTTCTTCCTGCAGGGAAACCGTCGCCGCACAGGGCCGAGTTGACTCCCCTCCGATATCCAGCAGGTCCGCCCCCTCTTCCACAAGATGTCTCGCCTGGGTCAGCGCGGCGTCTCGATCAAAAAAGCACCCCCCATCCGAGAAGGAATCGGGGGTAATATTCAGCACCCCCATAATCCGGGGGTGATCGAGCTTGAGGCAAAGGTCCCGGCCTCGCAACTCCGACGGCGGGCAGTCCAGGTATGTCAGGACCTGTTTCAGAGCCTCCGCCAGATCCTTCAACCCGAAAGGTTGCGTCTTGAGCCGTTGACAGAGCTTTCGCAGCTTTTTGGCACTGCCGATCAATACGACATCGGTCGCTGGAATCGAACAGGCCACAGAACCCCGGGCAACCGCAGCATCACCGCCCAGGGCCAGCATCTCCTGTTTCAGGATGTTGGCCGCCTTACAGGGGACCTGGTTCAGTTTGACCAATCGGCGAACCATTTTGCCCGCCATCCGCTGCCCCCCTTCGGGGTCCACCTTGATCCGGTCCAGCTCCGCCAGGGCTTCGGCTTCCGTCCTCAGGCTGAGGACGCGCGGTGAATAGATCATCTAGGTGTCGGAGTCCGCCCCGGGAGCAGTCGGGTCCTCTGCCACGACAAACCCGTCGGCCGAGGCCTGATCCACCGACTCGGTCGGCTCCTCGCCGAAGGCAAGCCGTTTAATCTCATCGGAATCCAGGGTCTCTTTTTCCAGCAGGGCCTCGGCCACCCGCTCCACCCCTTCACGATGGGTTTCAATCAGCTCACGGGTCTTTTCGTGGCAGTCGGCCACAATGCTGCGAATCTCGTCGTCGATGATCTGGGCGGTGGCTTCGCTGTAATTCTTCATATGGCCCATATCCCGGCCCAGGAAGACCTCCCCTTCTTTCTCACCGTACATCAACGGGCCGAGTTTTTCGCTCATCCCCCATTCGCACACCATTTTTCGAGCAATCGCCGTGGCTCTCTCGATATCGTTACTGGCGCCGCTGGTCACCTTGCCAAAGAAAACCTCCTCGGCCACACGACCACCCAGCAGGGCACAGATATCGGCCAGAAGGCCTTCGTTGTTTTCGTTGTACTTTTCATCCTCGGGCAGGAACATGGTGACCCCCATGGCCCGACCACGTGGGATAATGGTGACCTTGTGCACCGGGTCACACTCGGGCAGGCAAAGTCCGACCAGGGCATGTCCTGTTTCATGGTAAGCGGTGACCCGCTTTTCCTCCTCGGTAATCACCAGGGACCGACGCTCCGATCCCATCAGCACCTTGTCCTTAGCCATCTCAAAATCATGCATCTCCACCTGGGTCTTGTTGGCCCGGGCAGCGAGCAGTGCGGCCTCATTGACCAGATTGGCGAGATCCGCACCGGAGAAACCCGGGGTTGATTTCGCCACAACCTCCAGCTCCACGTCCGGCGCTTGGGGAACCTTCTTGGCATGAACGGTCAGAATCTTATTCCGGCCACGCACATCGGGACGAGGCACCATGACCTGACGGTCGAAACGACCCGGACGCAGCAGCGCCGGATCCAGAACATCGGGCCGGTTGGTGGCCGCGATCAGGATGACCCCTTCGTTGGATTCGAAACCGTCCATCTCCACCAATAATTGGTTGAGGGTCTGCTCGCGTTCGTCATGCCCACCGCCAAGGCCGGCACCACGGTGACGACCGACGGCGTCGATCTCATCGATAAAAATGATGCAGGGGGCGTTCTTCTTACCCTGGACAAAAAGGTCACGGACACGGCTGGCCCCAACACCGACAAACATCTCGACAAAGTCAGAACCGGAGATAGTGAAGAAGGGCACTCCGGCTTCCCCGGCAATCGCACGGGCCAGTAGAGTTTTACCGGTCCCCGGGGGGCCGACCAGCAGCACACCCTTGGGAATCCGTCCACCGAGACGGGTGAACTTTTTGGGGTCCTTCAAAAAGGCGACAATCTCTTCCAGTTCCTGTTTGGCCTCGTCAACCCCGGCCACATCGGCAAAGGTTTTGCGAGCCTGCCCGTCAGAAAGAAGCTTGGCTTTGCTTTTGCCGAAGCTCATCGCTTTGCCACCGCCGGACTGCATTTGCCGCATAAAGAAGATCCAGACGCCGACGAGGAGCAGGATCGGCCCCCAGGAGATCAACAGGGTAAAGAGAAACCCCTGGTCTTCCTGTTCCTTGGCAATAATGACCACGCCCTTCTCTTTCAGGGTCGGGATCAACTCGTCATCGTTGGGTAACGTCGTTTTGAAGGGCGATCCGTCCTTCAGCACTCCTGTCAGCTGGGTGCCCTCAATCGTGACTTCATCGATGCGGTTATCTTCGACCGCACCTAGGAATTCGGTATAATTCAAGGCCTGCTGGG
Source organism: Thermodesulfobacteriota bacterium (assembly GCA_028282145.1). Taxonomy (GTDB): domain Bacteria; phylum Desulfobacterota; class Desulfuromonadia; order Desulfuromonadales; family Geopsychrobacteraceae; genus JANQIN01. Next base: position 3,903 of record JANQIN010000144.1, read on the forward strand.
CCTGCTCCTTCTGGTTCATCACATTGAAGACAAGGATCATCAACAGGGTAATGACCAGCCAAAGAGCCAGATTTTTCTGAAATGGATTCACGTACTCCCCCGGAAAGGTCGTTTCTACGGAGCCTTTTGCAAAGGCTGGATCGTCATGAGATCGAGTGAAAACGTTCTGCGCAAGGATGAGAAACAAAATTGCCGGAATCGTAGCCTTGGCTACGCTGAGGACAACTTTGTGACGAAGACACCGCGCAGGGCATTTGCAGCCGATCGTAATAGATCTACGACTTATGCAAGAGGCTCTACTAGTTTGGGTTTGGCCGGGAAACGGCCAAAACCGTGAAGATCAATACAAAAAAGTAACATAAAGGTGGTGGCCTCACAAGGCAAATGTCTCGCCTTCGAACGGCTGCCAAACCAGTCGCCAGGCGCGTTTCCCAAGCTCGGGACGAGGCAGATCGGCTTTGCGGATTCCCGGTACCCAAAGGATATCGGAACCCTCAGCGACCAGAAGTTGGGACTCCCGTTTCCAGCGCGGAATTCGTTCATCCACAAAGAGGTCCTGAATCTTCTTTCGCCCCGTTACCCCTTTCAGGACGATGCGGTCTCCGGGAAGACGGCTTCTGACCGTCATGGAAGACGGGGAAGTCAGCGGGTCAAGGAAAAATTCACCCTTTTCCTCATTCCCCTGAAATAGGGCTTCCTCCCAGACCAATCTGGCCCGACCGGGGACCTCAAGGGTCTGCCCCGGCTCCCAGGAAAAAGGCGCGATAGATTGTTTCGTCACCCAGGATTGAGGGAAGATTTCACCGGCATCCAGCGTGAGCTGCAGTGACGGAATATCCAGTGTTTTTTCCCCTTCACCCGACAGCACCAGGCGGTCAAGCTGTCGCAGATGCCCGCGATCAATCCCCTGGAGGGTACCAAGCCAAAGCTCCAGAAGACGTCGATAGACGCGCAATCGCAAAGCCGGATGCTCGCCGGCCACCGCCCGCTGCTTCAGAACCGGACGCCCTTCGGCCACATCCCGAACCATACCTGGCCAACGGCGATCAAGCTCGACTTTCCAGAAATCCTCTTCCAGAGCCACCTGTTCTGCCAGCGCCCCGACAGCTGCATCATATTTAGGGTTCAACTGTTGGAAAACAGTGAGCATTTGATGGCGGATAAGGTTCCGCTGAAACCTCAGATCGGTATTGCTGGGATCCTCACGCCAACGAAGCCCCTCTCTTTCCGCCCAGATTCGTAACTCCCGTCGCGAGGCAAACAACAGTGGACGCACAAGGTCGCCGTTCCGTGGACGGATACCGGCAAGACCGCTGATCCCGGTACCGCGGGCCATGCGGTAGAGAAGGGTCTCGGCTTGATCGTCCCGGTGGTGACCGAGTGCGATCGAACACGCGCCACGTCGTGAGGCAACCTTTCGCAGAAAATCATATCGGATTCGCCGGGCAGCCATCTCCAGGCTTTCTCCCGGGCCCTGCAACGATTCAACCTCCAACACCTGAATGTCCAGTGGGAGTTCTTTTTGAGCAGCCAGTTCCTGGACAAATTGGGCATCCAGTTGGCTGTCGCCTCGAAGGCCATGATCCAGGTGGGCAACAACGAGCTGGAGATTCCAGAGGGGCGCCATCTGACGCAGCAGGTGCAACAGGACGACAGAGTCCAACCCTCCCGAAACCGCAACAACCACGGTCTCACCCTGTTGAAAAAGCTGCCATTTCTGGCAAAAGTTTCGGAATTCAGTCAGCATGGCCTTGAAAAAAAAAGCCCTCTCGCTATCGAGAGGGCTTTGACAAATGGTGGCGGTGCAGAGATTCGAACTCCGGACACTGCGGATAGGAGCCGCATGCCCTAACCAACTGAGCTACACCGCCAAAAAAACCTCCCTGTGCGGGAGGCTCCTGTTTATTTGGTTGCGGGGGGAGGATTCGAACCTCCGACCTTCGGGTTATGAGCCCGACGAGCTACCAGACTGCTCC
>JANQIN010000264.1 GCA_028282145.1 Thermodesulfobacteriota bacterium
TTTTCAGTGACGATCTGAAAGAACGAGCCTTGGTGGAGGTCATTCTGGACGACCGCCTGTTTGTTGCCGAAGGACTGATCGAGTCGGTGGATGACCACCCGGAAGATCCTCGCTACAACGAGTTTGGGGCCTTTCATGGTTGAAGGTTTCCGGTTGATCGACCTGACTCATCCGATCCATCCGTCGATGCCGGTCTATCCCGGTACGGAGCCTCCGGTCTTCCAGCAGGCCAACACCCTGGAGAAAGACGGGTTTGCCGAGAAGCGGTTATCCCTCTTTACCCACACCGGCACCCATATGGACGCACCGGCCCATATTATGCCGGAGGGACGCACCCTGGACAGCTATGAGGCGAGTCACTTTGTCGGCCCGGCACGGGTTATCGACCTGGGATATCGGGCCGATCAACGCATCCTGCCGGAAGACCTTCACCCCCTTGCGGAGGAACTGGAACAACTGGATTTTCTGATTTTCCGTACCGGCTGGTCCGCCCATTGGGGCAGCAGTCGTTATTTCCGAGGGTTCCCCACCCTGACGGTTGAAGCCGCCGAGTGGCTCGTCCGGTTCGACCTGAAGGGAGCCGGCATCGACGCCATCTCTTTTGATCCGGTGGATGACCCGACCCTACCGGTCCACCAGACCCTGCTCGGAGCCGATTGGGTCCTCGTTGAAAACCTCACTCATCTGGACCGGCTGTCAAAAAATCAGTTCACCTTCTCCTGCCTGCCCCTGCATCTGGCAGACGCGGATGGCTCTCCGATTCGGGCGGTAGCCTACGAAGAAGCAGACGCCATCTCTGCCAAACATACCTGTCCTCTCTGCGGCGGGAACAACGACTGCCAGGCCGACAATCCCGATGGATGCTGGTGCCAGAATCTGACCGTCCCCCAGTCCCTGCTCGACCAGATCCCGGAGGGCGAAAAAGGCCAATCGTGCATCTGTCGCGATTGCATCCTGAAATACAAGAACCAACCCACCTGAAAAAAATGAGGGCCTCTAAAGAGACCCCCATTTTCTGTTTTTGAAGCTCCGCGGTTATTGTCCCAGAGCCCCTTGTTGCATCCCGGCCAGTACCAGTTGGGCCAGCATGGAGGGCGGCGGAAGCTCCATCCCGGCGTCCAGCCTGAGGCTGTCGGCAGCGCCGTCCAGATTGACACCTAACTGATACTGGTTGGTATCCGGCGCAAATGTGATCATCTGTTGCTGGACAAATCCTTCGAGAATCTGATCCGGCGTCGGAAGCTGGTCTGCAGGGGCTCCCTGGAACTGTTTCATCATATAGAGCGAGGCCAGAAATTTGGCCAAAGGCTCTCCAACATTAAGCTTGAGGTCACCTTTCAGACGTGGCAGGTATTCGTCGCCTCCTTCGGATAAAGCCGCGTTGATTTGAAACAGGCTTTTACCATAAGTGGGGCTTTCGCCGGCGACCACCATGGTCAGGCTCGGGGCCCCAGCCAGGGTCTCCTTCAGAACCGGCTGCAACTGTTGCTGGAATTCGGCCGCCATCTGGTCAGGTGAAACGCTTTGGGCCTGAAAACCGTTGATCATCTTCTGCAGTTTCCGAACACCTTCCTCTTGAAGGCCTGCTATCTGGATTTTATAAAACAGATCATCGACCTGTTCTTCGTTGACGATCAGCTTCTTGATACTCAGTTCGCCGATCCCATGCAGGGTCTTCTCAGAATCGATACCGATCTCTTCCACAAACTGAATTGAGTTGGCCACCAGGGAAACCGGTTGACCTTTATCCTGGCCCTGGATCGAAAAAGTCCCCATGTCCACCCGCGCCTTGAGATCGGTCGGGATCGAATCGACGAGCCCCTTGACCGTTTCGTCCAGCGTAATCGGTCCAAAGGTTATCTGGATCTCGTCGCTTTCCATTTCAAGCAGCCCCAGGTCGCCTTTTAAATCCAGGTTTTCAAGCGTTTCCTGATCCCCTTTGCCGGTCCCGGTCAACGTAGCTCCGGTATATTTAAGGCTGACTTTATCACCGTCAATCTCCAGCGGGCGATCGATGACAGGAATGGCCCCATCCAGGGTCATGGCGCCCCCAAAACCGATCTTGAGCACCACCTTGGCGTCAGCCAGTTCGGGAATCTTTTCCAGCACATCCGCGAGAGGGTTACCCTCCCCTTCAGCACTGAGCTGGAGAGTAATCTTGCTCACTCCCGGCTCCATCGACCTGACCAGCCAGGGGCCATGCTCAATCGCGCCGAGAAGCTGGAGGCCTTTAACAGGATGTTCAAGTTGGAAGGCTGAGGAGGTTAGCCCCTTCCGGTAAGAGGCCATTTGAATAAAGGACTGCTTCTCGACCAGGTTGTGCAGCGCCGTTTCAGTCCTGCCGCTGACCGTGTAATAGCCGGCCGTCACAGCAACACAGGCCAGTATCACCACTCCGATAAGAATCAGTACGCACTTCTTCATAACCCTCTCCTTGGACAAAGGATAATCCGACTCTGCGGTATCTTTTCAGCCATTCCGGGCAATTCAGAAAGCTGCTCAGTAAGTAGACGGGATGGCAGGCGATTTGTCCAGCCCTTTTCTGTGGGGCCGTTCGTTTCCGGGTATGCTTAAGGCAAGGAGATTTCAGCATGAAACGACGAGTGTTCTCCCTCTGGCTTCCTTCTTTCATTGGTACACTGACGTTCGTCCCCGTCCATTTACTGGGCTGGTGTCGACGGGCCCGGGCTGAAATCCGACGCCGGGTTCTGGCCGCCGATACGGATATCGGTCTTTTGGCGTACGAAGACCCGGCCGAGCTGGACCCGCAGAATCTGCCTCTGACGCCGATTGAGAAGTTTGGCGTCAGTGGCACCCGGGACCATCGGGTTCCAGAAGGTTCATGGCGATTGGAGATCGGCGGACTGGTGCGGCACCCGAGTCGGTTATCCCTGGAGAAGATTCAACAGCTCACCCTCCTGGAGCGCAAGGTTTTGCTGATCTGCCCCGGGACCTTTGCCTACGTCGCCCGCTGGCAGGGGTTTTCTCTGGGAAAGCTGCTTCAGAGCCTGAAACTCGACCCGACGGCGACCCATGTCGACATCCTGGGTCCTCCCGGGGAGGATCGTAAGGTGGAACGCTTTCCCCTGAAGGAGGTTTTGCGAGACCAGGTCTTTCTGGCCACCGGCGTCAACGGCATCCCCCTCCCCCTACAACATGGCTACCCTCTCAGAGTGGTTGCCGAGGGGCATGTCGGCGCGGAATGGGTTAAATATGTCTATGGGGTCGAGGTGGTTTTCAGCGATATTCCCAACGTAAAACCCGCACCTTCTTCCGGCACCGGCTTCCTCCCGTGACGTTATCCCCGGAGAGCTTTCAGAAAGCGGGACCGTAGAGTTTCGCCCATCAAGGCTTTTTTCACCGGCGACAGCTTCAGAAACCCGCCCAACAGACTGCGGAAAAAGGCGTGACTATGGCTGTTGGGGTTATCGAAGATCAGATGCTGCAGGGTGTCCCTCTCCAGAGATTGCAGGATCACCCGTTCAAAACTGTCCTCGGGATAAAACACTTTCTGTGGACGCACTTTCAGGGTCAGTGCCCGCGGACGACATCGCAAAACACAAACGCCACACCCGACACAAAGCTCGTTATCGACTTGTACCTGGCGGTCGACCAAGGTGATGGCATCAATGGGACAGGCCCCTGTGCAAAGCCCGCAGCCGTTGCAGTGCATCGCATCACAGACCGCCAGAAAACGGCTCGAGACCAATATCCCCGGATACCCGGTCTTTTTGATCCCTTGTGTCAGGTTGCAGCAGCAGCCACAGCAATGGCAGATGAAACCGGCATCCTGGCGGACATTTTCGGTCGACAGGATCAGCCCCATCTCACGCGACCGCTGAAGCATGTCCTGCATTTCGGAACGGCTGCTTTTTCGCGCCAGACCGTTCCGGATGAGAAATTTCGCCGCGGTCCCGACCGAGGTGCAGGACTCCAGAGGGACATCGCATTCCTGCTGTCCGAGATGCATCTTCTCGTGGCGACAGCTGCAAAGACCGATGGCAAAATCGGTCTGATCCCGCAAGATGGCCTCGGCTTTCTCGTAATCGAGGATCTCCACCTTTTCTTCGGACGAAACCGCGTCCTGCCAGGGGAGCGTCCGCATGATCGACAACTGTTGCCCACCGGAGAAATTGGCATCGAAAAAGGTCCGGTCGCCAAACATATAGGCCTGAAAGAGCTCGGCCCATTTTTTCGGAGCGAGCTCTCCCTGGGTTCGCATCATGGTGAACTCAAAAAACCCGATCACAAAAGGACTGACCATATACGTCATTTCCTGACCATCGAAAAGATCGACCACCAGTCCTTTTCGACACAGTCCATCCAGCATCGATTTCAACGGGTCAGGCTCCGTCCCGAGTATTCTGACAAGGCGCTTTAGGGAGGAGGGTCGGTGTGGCATTCGGACAATCAGGGCCGCTTCTTCTGGTTGGTAGAGCTCTTTCAGAAGGCACCGCAACGCCTCATTCCAGGGCAGGCGAACCGTGGATTGATCCAGCCTTTTACCCAACTTCCGGTAGATATCTTTGCCGATCAGATGTCCCATGCCCGTTGATTCTCCTTTCTGACACAGCCCCATCCTAGCAGAGTTCCAACAGCAGGCCGCTCACAAATTTCTCACACTCTTTTCACCTCAGACTCACGATATCCAGAGATTCTTGTGATAATTGAACTAATGAGGAGTAGAACGATGAAGATCGTTATTGGACTTTTTCTAGCTGCATCGCTCGGCCTGGGCCTGCAAGCCCTTCCCCTGGGTGGGCCCGCCACAACATTGGTTCTGAAAAACCAGACCGGCTTTCGCCTGATGCATCTGTATGTTTCTCCCAACACCGCCTTCTTTTACGGCCAAGACCGGACCGAAGGGGAACCGATCCCACGAGGAGCAACGGTGGAGATAGAGGTCTCCCGTTGTGACCGCCAGTACGATATCCGTGCCGAGCTGCTGGGGGACAACCGAACCATCGAGATGCGGGTCCCCATTGCCCAATGCGGTCAGCCCCAACCGGTCACCCTTCAACTTCCCGACTCTCCGATACCGTCCTCCTAAGCAGCTTTTCCTTCGAAAAAGCCCTGATACACTTCATAGTAGCCACTGGATAAAATCTGTGACAGAAAGGGCTTCATGAAGAAGATCTGCAGCTTCCATCCTTCTGAAAGCGCCATGGCCAATATGTTTCGTCGAATCCTGGCCGTGGAGGGGATTGCCACATTTATTCGAAACGAACGCCTGGGAACGGCCATGGGGGAGATCCCGTTTGTGGAATGCTTTCCGGAACTCTGGGTCCATGAGGACGGGGATGTAGAACGGGCTCAAGAGATTCTGGCCGCGTACAAATCGGAAGATATCGAAGACACCCCGGCCTGGAGATGCCCTACCTGTGGGGAGCAGGTTGATGGCGCTCTCGGAGCTTGTTGGTGTTGCGAGTCGCCTCGTCCGGAAGAGGATGAACCGGCCGGTTAGTTCCGTCGATGAGCTTCGGACTCCAGAAGACGCTCCAGAGACATCGGGCGACTGTACAGGTACCCCTGAACATGGGAGCAGTTGCAATCGATCAGAAGTTGCCGTTGTTCCTCTGTTTCCACGCCCTCGGCCACCACGTCCATAGACAGTTCCTCGAACAGACGAACTAAACCATGGATCACATCCAGCCCCTGACTGGATTGATCGATTCGATGGACCAGAGAACGATCGAGCTTCACGCAGTCAATCGGTACATCGATAAAGTGATTGATCGAACTGTAACCGGTTCCGAAATCGTCCAGAGCGAGCGAGAACCCGGCTTCGTAAAGTCGCTGAACATTTCGTAACGCCAGCAGATTATCGCTGAGAAAGCTGCTCTCGGTCACTTCGAAGCGGATACGCTCCGGGACCACCCCTTCGGCGGCAATGGTGATACTGACCCGTTCCCAGAACCCTTCGCGTCCCAGTTCCACTCCCGAAATATTGATATTCAGGTAAAACGGCTGCGGGAAAGCCTCCACCAGGGTGGCCATATCCTGCAAAGCTTCTTCGAGAATGCGTTGTCCCAGGGCAGGCATCAAACCGGAGCGTTCCGCCAGTGGAACGAAGAAACTGGGCGCCACCTCTCCCATACGGGGATGCTGCCACCGTGCCAGTGCCTCCACACCTCGAATCTCACCGGACTCCAGAGAATAGTAGGGCTGGTAGACCAGATAGAACTGGTGGGGCGCCTGTTGCAATGCTGCGTCGATATCTGAAGCATTGATGCGAACCGAGGCCGCGTCCTCCGAAGAGGCCGAATAGACCGCAAAGCGATTCCGGCCCTGACGTTTGGCGGAATACATGGCCACATCGGAGCGTTTAAGCAGATCGGTCGTGGTGAGACCATCTCTGGGAGCTTGAGCGATACCCAGGCTGGCCCGTACCTGAATCAGCTCTGCCCCCAACCGGAAAGGTCGATCCAGGACGGTTAACAGACGTCCGGCCACCTTTTCGAAATATTCCATCGGAGCAGAATCACTGGTAGGAATAAGGATAATAAATTCATCCCCCGCGTGTCGCCCTACAAGGTCTTCCTCCTGTCGAAGCCCACTGCTGAGTCGACGGGCAACAGCCTGCAGCAGCTCATCACCAACGTCATGCCCCAGGGTGTCGTTGATGGCTTTGAAATTGTCCAGGTCGATAAAAAATACCCCGACAGCACCCAACCCTTTGTCAGGAACCCGGTCAAGCATTCCGTCCAGCGATCTTTCGATTGAAATCCGGTTGGGGAGCCCCGTCAAGGCATCATGCAACGCAAGGTGTGCGACCTCCGCCTCCGCCTCGCGGCGGGAGGCCATCTCCCGCCGAGCCTCCAGAAACCGCCGATAGGAAAAAACGGCCAGCAACGCAATGGCGAAGCCGGTCGTCGGGACCAGCTCAACGAGCTCAAAGGTTTCAAGAAGCTTCAAGATCCCAACCAGTTTCTCTGCAATATCGAACTGGCTACAGATCCAGAAAAAGCCCCCTGAAGCCAGAAGAATAGCGAAGAGTTCACATCGAGCCGGAGTGCGGGATCGATAGCACTCCCTGATTTTAGAGACGAAGAAGGACAAGGGTGATTTCATGAAGTCACATATCTTTCCACCGGAAACTTCAAGGCATTCCGGATCGCCCCAAACCGTTATGGGCGTTCCGTAAAGGACTATCCTTATCAGTCTACCAAGGGTTCTAAAAAATAATGAACACGCATCCTGGATCAACTATACTGATAGCGGAGGGAGGCACGCTCATGAACGTATTGATCTCAGGCGCTTCCGGCCTTGTAGGCCGCGCACTCACCCGAGCGCTATCGGCCTTGGGGCATCAGGTACAGGGACTCAGCCGCAAGCGCATCTCACCGAACGCCCCCTTCTGGGATATTCCCAGAGGTCTGGTTGACCTGGGGGACTTTTCCAATCCGGATGTGGTCATTCACCTGGCCGGGGAAAGCATTGCCCAGGGACGATGGTCTGCCGAGAAAAAAGCACGCATCTATCACAGCCGGGTCGACAGCACCCGACTTCTGGCCCAGACCCTGGCGACTCTTCCTGCACCTCCCAAGGCCCTGTTGTCCTGTTCCGCTGTCGGATTTTACGGTTCCTGCGGTGCGGTTGAGCTGGATGAAGACAGTCCGCCGGGAAAAGGCTTTCTGGCGGATGTCTGTCGGGACTGGGAAGAGGCCGCAACCGAAGCCCGATCTGCCGGAATCCAAGTGATTCATCCACGGTTTGGCGTCATTTTGTCCCCCGAGGGAGGCGCGCTGAAAGAGATGCTGACGCCCTTCCGCCTGGGGCTCGGCGGTCCTGTCGGCTCAGGCCATCAATGGCTAAGCTGGATCAGCCTTCCCGATGCAGTGACGGCCTTAATTCATCTGATGGAGCAACCGTTATTAGAGGGCCCGGTGAATATCGTCAGCCCCCACCCGGTGCCCCAGGGTGAGTTTGCCCGAATACTGGGGCGCGTGCTTCGGCGACCGGCAATTCTACCGCTCCCGGCCTTCGCAGCACGACTTTTGTTTGGCGAAAAAGGAGATCAATTGCTGCTGGCAAGCACCCGCGCTTTGCCGGAACGCCTGCAGCAATCGGGCTTTCAATATCAACACCCTCGCCTTGAACCCGCCCTGGCAGCCCTCCTCAAAATCACGTAACATCCCGGTTCGACCCGGCGGCCGGCACTGCTCGTTTGAATGCCCAGGCTTCGATCGACTTGATCTGTTCGGCCATGGTTAAGGAAAGAGGAACCGTCCGCCCGATAACGTTCATAATATCCTGTTGACACATCGGCCGCCTGTCTGCCTGAGATTCCAGTACGGCCCCGGCAACCGCCTGCTCTATCTCGGCCCCCGAGAATCCTTTGGCCGAGTGGGCCAGCATGTCTGTCTTGAACTCATCCAGGTCATAACCGCGCTTTCGCAGATGAATTTTGAAAATTTCCGTTCGACTTGTCAGATCCGGAAGGTCCACATAGAACACCTCATCAAAGCGGCCTTTCCGTAACAGTTCCGCCGGAAGCATCTCAATGGCGTTGGCGGTTGCTGCCACGAACACGGGGGCAGCTTTTTCCTGCATCCAGGTCAAAAAGTACCCCAGAACCCGTGAGGCAGCCCCCCCTTCCGCCTTGAATCCCTGGCTGGAAATTCCCGCCTCGATTTCATCGATCCACAAGACGCAGGGTGCGAGCGCCTCCGCCGTCCGGGTGGCGAGTCGTAAACTGCTTTCGGGGCTTCCATGGACACCGTCGTAAACACTCGCCATATCCAGCCGCACCAGGGGAAGGTGCCACCCTCCGGCGATCGCCTTGACCAGCAGGCTTTTACCGCATCCGCTGACTCCCATAATCAGCACACCCCTTGGGAGGTTCCGTCCCTGAGTCATATCCTCCTTGCTGAAAGCCGCTTCCCGTTTGGCCATCCACTGTTTCAATCCCGCCATCCCACCGACACTTTCGGGGGAGTCCTCATTTTCCACAAACTCCATGATGCCGGTTCGGCGCAACACCTGCTTCTTACTGTCGTACAACTCCCTGATCAGGGATGCGAGATTCGGGTTTCGGGAAACACGTACAAGGCGAAGAGCCCGTTCAACAGCCGGCGTATCCAACCCCTGTGCCGCCAAAACCAGAGTGTCCAGATCCTCTTTCCCGCGAAGGACTGCCGCCAGCACAGGATCCCCTTCCACCCGCTTTTCAAACCAGGCCTGTATTTCGGCACGGTCCGGAAGGCCGTGCTGCAGAACCACAAATTCCGCTTGAAGTTCAATCGGAATGTCGGCCTTTCCTGTGAGAAAAACCAAGCTCTTTCCAGGGGCATGACGCTGTTGCGCGATATCCAGCAGGGCACGGCGAAGCCCCACATCCTCGTGCCAGAAGGCGTCGATATCTTTGAAGATAAAGAGTCCTGCGCCTTCCTGCTCCCCGGCCCATTGCACCGCCTCCTGAGGGGTCAGACGCTCAGAACCGGCTTCAAACTCCTGGGTGCGACTCCAGCTTTTGGGAGTGGGGAGACCTTTCACCATCGTCTCAGCCGTCCGGTGAAGGAGCTGTTCGGTCCTCTGCTCGTTGACGGTTTCAATGCAGATCAAGGGTGTTCCTGCAACAACCAGCCGGCCGATACCGTTAAGGGAAAGCTGTACCTCCATGCAGATCTCCTGACAGGAAAGGATGATTAGATCCCTGGACTCAACATCTTAGCAGAGTTTGTCTTTCTAAGGTAAATCCAAATTGGCAAAAAATAGAACAGCTTCTTATTTCGAAAATTACCCTTAAATTAAACCAAAAAAAAAGCACCCGGGCGGGTGCTTTTTCACGACAGTCATTCAAATAAAAATCTATCAAAAAAAAGAGGGAAACACTGCTTATCGAGCGGTATTCCCCAATGAGATTAAAGCCACACGTCCCCTCCGGACAAACAAGAATCAAAGAAAATATAACGACGTTTGAAATCGTTGGAGAAGTTCTATCACAACCGACGAGGGAATGACAAGTCTTTTTTACTTTGCATAAAGAAGATTGGCAAGTTCAAGCCCCTTGGTTATCCTACGGACATGCGCGTTCTGCTGACATCACTTCACAGCAAATTTATTCATCCAAGCCTGGCTCTGCCCTATCTGGCTGCCTATTGCAGCGACCTGCCGCTGGATATCCGAATTGAAGAATTTACCGTTCACGAGCCGCGGGAAAACATCCTTGAAACCCTTCTGAGGCAAGAACCGGAGGTTATCGGCTTCTCCGTATACCTCTGGAACAGGGTGGCCACTCTCGAACTTGTTGCGGCACTGCATCGAATCCGTCCCGATATCCGGATCTTTCTGGGCGGACCTGAGATCTCCTTTGAGACGAACGCGTTTATGGGTGCCCATCCCGGTGTCACCGCACTGATCCGTGGAGAGGGGGAGATTCCGGCCTATGGTTTGTTGACTGCCTGGCAAAAAGGGCAAGACCCTGCGGAGGTACCGCGCCTTCTTTATCGAACGAGCGATGGTGAGATCAGAGACGGAGGCGACGGTCCTCAGCTGGATGCTCTCGACAGTATCCCTTCCCCCTTCCGAAACGGCCTGGTCGATCTGGACCGTGGGTTTGTTTATATCGAAACAAGCCGGGGCTGCCCTTACGATTGCAGCTTTTGCATGAGTGCCCTGGAGGATCATGTCCGTTCGTTCAGCCCCGGGCGAATTGAGGACGATCTTCTCTTTCTGATGAAACAGGAAATCCCCAAGATCAAGCTTGTTGACAGGACCTTCAACTACGATGCGACCAGGGCTCGCCGGATTTTCTCCTTTATTCTGGCACACAACCGCAGCAGCCATTTTCACTTTGAGATCGGCGCTCACCTGCTGGACGAGGAAACCCTCCGGTTATTAGAGAAGGTTCCCAAAGGTATGTTTCAGTTTGAAATCGGGGTTCAGGCCACGCTTCCCGAGGCCCTGCAGGCCATTCGCCGCAAGGCGTCGCTGGAGAAGCTGGAGAAAAATGTTCGCCGGTTGCAGTCTTTCAGGACGATCGAGCTTCATCTCGACCTTATTGCGGGCCTTCCCGGAGAGCCCCCCGAAGAGTTTTTCCGCTCAATCGATCGCGTCATGGCTCTTGGCCCGGACCATCTTCAGATCGAACCGGTGAAACTTCTCCCCGGAGCCCCCCTTCGGCTGGAAGCCGGGGGAAAAGGTCTTCTTTTCGACCCCAATCCGCCCTATCAAGTCCTCCAAACGCCCGAATGGACTTTCGAGGCGATTCATCATGTTCGAGGGGTCAGTCGTCTGCTGGACATGACCTGGAACAGTCACCGACTACAGGACTTCCTGGCCCGGCTGGGGAAGAAGGTCGGCTCTTTTTCCCAGGGGCTGGCCCAGATGGCCACTTGGTTCCAACAGCAGGATCTGCTGCGACATCCTCTGTCCCAGGAGCACCTCTTTTCGGCGATCCACCGTTTTCTCCAGAGTTCCTTTCCGGAGGATAGTGCAAAGGGTCTGATCGATCAGTTGGGGTTTGACGCCTCCCTGGCCGGCCGGATTTCTCCCAACAAGGTGCCCGCCTATCTCGATCCACGCCTGACCGACGAAGAGAGCAGGTCCGTTCAGGCAGCGGTTGCCGAGCAGCTGGAGAAGATCCGCGGTCAAGGGATCAAACAGCAGCATTTTGCTGCCGCCTTTTCCCACCTCAGCCCGACCCCACAAAGGCAGATTATCCTTTTTTTGTATCATACGGCTCCTGGACGAAAGATGGCCGCCTCTTCCTTGAGCGTCCCCATTCCGGGTCGCTAAAGGCCCCTGATCTCTCCCTGGACAAAGCGGTCGAGCACGATCTCTTTTCTTGCCGCGTCTCATATTCCAGGTGTTCTCTGAAAGCTTCCCCTATTACGATTAGCGCATTTTAAATTTTAAATTATCCGTTATATTTTTCTTATGTCTCCACCCGCACCCCAGTGTCAAAGGCGTTGAGATGGGCCATCAGCAGAGAGGCAGATTTCCGTTTTTTGTTATCTTGGCTATCCTACCGATTTACCTGTTTCTCTGGGGGCTGCCAGAGGTCGCCTTCGGCGCGCCTCCGGCCCAGGTTCTGGTCTTGCAGTCCTATCATCAGGGTTACAAATGGACCGACGATATCACCCAAGGTATCCTGCAGACGTTTGAACACTCAGGGATGTCGGTCCAAGTGCACTTGGAGTATATGGACACCAAAAAGGCACCTCTCAAAGAACTGGAGCCCCAGTTGGTGGCCCTGTACAAAAAGAAATACGGACCGGCCAGTTTTGATCTGCTCCTCAGTGCCGACGATAACGCCTTCACCTTCCTGATGAAACATCGTGAGACATTGTTCGGTGATACTCCGTGGGTCTTCTGTGGGGTCAACTACCTCGAACCGACCCGTCTCACCAAAGCCAGGAACCTGACCGGGGTCAACGAGGCGGCCGATCTCTGGCGCGGTATCGATCTGGCACTCCGGCTGCATCCCAATACCGAAAAAGTTTACTTTGTCTACGACCGGACACCCACCGGCGCACGCATCGAGGAACATCTTGAACAGATCCTTCCCAACTACCAGGATCAGATCGAAATCGTTCGTCTCGACCGGATCTCGATGAAAGATCTTGAGGAGGTCTTATCCCAGGCCGCGCAGAACAGCCTGGTCTTCTACAGCTTTTTTTTCCGTGACCAGCAGAACCAGTTTTTTGAATACGACGAGAGCATTCAACGGGTGGTAAACGCCAGTCCGGTTCCGGTCTATATCGCCTGGGATTTCAGTATCGGTTCCGGCGCCGTGGGCGGCTATCTGACCAGTGGCATTGCACAGGGAGAGGCAGCAGCGCAAATGGGCCTGAGGGTTCTCGCCGGGGAAAACGCGAGTGAGATTCCACCTCAACTGTTCAGCCCCAACCGTTATGTCTTCGACTACCGGGCCCTTGAGCGATTTAAGATCCCGATGAACCTCCTGCCGGAAGGCAGCACCATCCTCAATCAACCGTCAACGTCCTACAAGATCGATCGGGAGACCTTCGGAATCGTGGTGGCGGGCATCCTCGCCGGCTTGGCTATTCTCGTGATGATGATCATGCTTAACCTGATGCGGCACCGTTCCCAGCGCCTGCTGAAGGTCAGTGAGGCTCGTCTCCGGAATATGGTCGAGGATCTCCCTGCCGGAGCCATATACAGTGACGAAGAAACCTTTTCGTTTAACCGGGCTGCCGAGGACTGGCTCGGCTACGCTCGGAACGAGATCGACACCTTCGCCCAATGGCGCCAGACGATCTTCGGTCCCAACTACGAAGAGACAGAAGCCCTGTGGCGTCAGGAAGAACGGTACGGTTTTCCGCGAATTCTCCGGAATCTGCCGATTTTTGACAGCAATGGGGGGCGTCATTACTGTGATCTGAGCGTTTACCAGGACGAAAAACGCTACGTTATTCTGTTGTACGACACGACCGACCGAAAAGAGACCGAAGAGGCTCTGACGGACAGCGAGCTTCGCCACCGCACCCTGGCAGACAGTCTTCCGATGAACGTCTTTGTCAAGAGCTCCGATTTGGTCTATACCTTCTGCAATGCAGCCTATGCCTCGCTGCTAAAACTCCCTCCCGGGCAGGTTCTGGGAAAAAGCGATTTTGATCTGCACCCTCCGGAGCAGGCCCGCTGGTACCAACAGAGTGACAAAAAGGTCCTTTCCACCCGGGAG
Organism: Thermodesulfobacteriota bacterium; assembly: GCA_028282145.1. Classification (GTDB taxonomy): domain Bacteria; phylum Desulfobacterota; class Desulfuromonadia; order Desulfuromonadales; family Geopsychrobacteraceae; genus JANQIN01. The sequence continues at coordinate 13,649 of JANQIN010000264.1, forward strand.
ATGGTCAAACAGGACGAGATTCTGGTTGTGAGGGGACAGCGCCGCACTATCCACACCATTAAAGTGCCGCTCCCGGATCGCGAAGGAGGCGTCGCCGGTGTCGTCGGTATTTTCTGGGATGTCACCGAGGAAAGGAAAGCAGAACAGGCATTGCGAGAAGCCCTGGCCAAGGTCAAACAATCCAAGGAGCAGATGGATATTATCCTGCAGACGGTCAGCGACGGCTTGATCGTTTCCCAGCGAGACGGCCATGTTCGAGTGATGAACGATGCAGCCCAGGCCCTTTATCAGAAACATCTTCACACCACCGGAGGGGACACCATCGATGAGATCTTCGACGGTCCCCTGAACGCGTACCTCACCAAACTCTACAGTGAGGCTGACCCACCCATGGTGGCCGACCTGAAGCTGAAAAACGGCCGCAGAAAGAAAGCGCGCATCCTGGAGGCCCGGTCCAACTATCTGACGGAAGAGAACGACCGTCGGTCCGGGGCGGTTACCTTGTTGCGAGAGGTCACGGAAGAACGCGAACTGGTTCAGTTAAAAAACGAGTTCCTCTCCATGGCGGCCCACGAACTTCGTACTCCCATGACTTCGGTCATGGGGTACAGCGAACTGCTATTGGAAAATGAATTCCCTGAAGACCAGGTCCGCGAGTTCATTCAGGAGATTTACGACAGCAGTCAGGCTCTCGACAGCCTTGTCGGAGAACTGCTGGATGTGGTTCGCATTGAATCAGGACGGCCGATCCCGATGGACCTGGTCCCCTGTGAACTCCATTCGGTTCTGGCCAAGGCCGTTAAACAGATCAGCCTTCGTTATCCGGACCACAACTTCCAACTGATCTCACAGGAACAACCGCCGGAAGATGTTCTGGCCGATGCGGGAAAAATGCGCCAGGTCATCGACAACATCCTCAGCAATGCGGCCAAGTATTCCCACAAGGCTGGTGAGATTCAGGTGATTGAGGAGGCGGAAAGCAGCCTTTACAGGGTGCGAATTAATGACAACGGAATCGGAATGACAAACGAGCAGGCCTCACGGATTTTCGACCGATTCTATCGGGCGGAACAGACAGAAGCAAAGATCCCGGGGTTGGGAATCGGCATGAGTATCGTTAAAGCAATCGTCGATGCACACGATGGGAAGCTATCCGTCAACAGCGACCCGGGCGAGGGCACGGAAGTTACGGTCGAACTCCCTCGACAAACGTCCGAAAAGGGATAACCTAGAATCAAGAACCCACCGGGCCGATATCCAAAGGCCCGGTCTTACCCTCGCATCCCTCCCCTCCGATGCGGGGGTTTTTTTACGCGTGAGGATTCTTCAACTGATCGGCCTGGGTAAAATATCCGTGATACCCCTGCCAGAGGATCATGGACGCGGAGACGGTCACCGCAAAAGTAATCACACACATAATAGCGACCTGGTATTTGACCGCCACCATCGGGTCGGTACCTGACAGGACCTGACCCGTCATCATTCCGGGCAGAAAGACGATCCCCATAGCCGCCAGGCTGTTGACGGTGGGAGTCATGGCGACCCTGAGAGCCGATGCCAAAATGGGGCGTATCGCCTTGAAACGACTGCTTCCAAGAAGCAGCGCCGTTTCGATCTCGTCCCGCCGAACCTCGACATCTTCGGCAAGCCGTTCCGCTGCCAGACTGGCGCCGTTCATCGAGTTGCCGAAGATCATTCCCGCCAGAGGGATCAGATAGCGGGGTTCGTACCAGGGTTCCAGGCCGATCACCAGGTAACAGAACCAGAGAGTCGCCAGACCGCAACCGGTCAGCAAAGAGCTCCCGACAACCCGATAAAATCGTGGCATCTTACGTTTGACCCGGCCGCCAATAGTCAAGACGGCGGCTGCCGCCATAACCAGAAGGACCCCCATAACCGGGAGCGGCCGGTCCAGAGCAAACACCAGATGCAGAATATACCCGACCAACAGCAGCTGCCCCACCATCCGCAGAGAGGCGGTAAGGATCTGT
>JANQIN010000268.1 GCA_028282145.1 Thermodesulfobacteriota bacterium
GGTAGACCTGCCCCACCCGTCGCACCCGATCCTCCACCGCCGGTGCGAAAAAGACCGTATAGTAGGGCTCCAGCAGGGCACAGGCCCGGCCGTGGGCCATGACATCCACCAGGGAGAAGCTGTTCAGATGCGGTCCGCTGGTCCCACCGACCATAATGGCATAGCCGCCCAGGTCGGCCCCCAGGCCCAGGTCGTGCCGTGCCTCAATATCCTGGGGGTTCTGAGTGGCTTTTCGAACGCCGCTGATGATGAGGTCGAGCGCGGTTTCACAAATCTCACCGGCCAGCTCCTTCTGTTCCTCCGGAACACCAAAGAAGACCTCGCAACAATGGGCCAGCCCGTCAAAGGCACCGTCCAGGGTCAGGGAGAGGGGTGCGGTGGCGGTCAGACTGTAATCGAACATCGCCCGTGGCGGCACGATCGCTTCGTCGATAATCAGCTTCTTCTGATTGTGGGTGATATCGGTGATGTTGGAATATTTGGTCAGATGGGCGGAAGAGCCGGCTGCCAGCATGCAGGGAACCATGGGGAGTATCCGACGCCCCATCCGTTCGCAGGCCGAGGTGACCTTACCCACGCCAAACCAGGGTCCTACCTCCGGTTGCAGGTCTCCAAGACTGGCGAGGGTGACCGCTGCCTTAGCCGCGTCGATACCGGAGCCGCTGTCGATAACGACCACAACATCCGGTTTTTTGTGAAGGATGTGGGATTGAATGCGGTACACATCCTCATAGGGAGCGTTGGGTGCGGCGCCCTGACATTCCCCAACAATCTCCACTCCGGCGGCTTTCAGGCTGGTGGTCGCCTGCTCCCAGATGACGCCGAACCAGGCGCTTTCAAAACGCCCTACCAGAAGGGCCTTGTTGCCCACTTGGGCCACAAGTTCGCCAAGTTGCCCAAGAACTCCAGGGCCAAAAAGATAGCGATTTTCTTTGAATTGGTGTAAAAGGGCTTCGGCCTTTTGGCGACTTTCGGTCATGGAAGGCTCCTTGGGCAAAGGCTGGCAACAGAATCAAATTTAAACAATGTCCTGATTATAACGAAAAGAAGAAAAACTATTGTAATTTTAAATTCATGTGAGCAAGAGAGGTTTTTTCTTTCCTTGTTAAATGAAAAATTAATCATTTTCTATTGATAATTAAAAATTTTTATTTTATGGTATGCGAGTATTTTCTGTTGGAGGGGATTTATGCGAAATATCCATTGTGCAGCATTCATCGCTGGTCTGGTTGCGCTTCTTGGTGTGCTGCTGCCTGTTGCAGAGTGCGGCAACCGGATCGTCAGCAGCTTTGAACTGGCTGGAGTGACGCCGCTTCTCTACCTTTTCCCATTTGCCGTTCTTGCTGTCCCGGCCATGTCCTGGTTGAGTCGGGGAACCCCGGCGGAAGCTCTTTATGTCACCTTGGGAACCAGCGGTTTCCTGACGGTACTGGCGGCTCTTCGAAGTGGTTGCATTTACCTGCAAGGGCTGGAGGAAGGTGCCGCTCTTGGCCAGATGGTTCCCGGAGTCGGCACCGTTCTGATGTGGCTGGCTTACCTGGCACTGGGCATGCTTCCTTTTGTGCCCTACTTTCAGGCAAGGAAGAAAGAAGATCTGGGGTGTGATCTTGCCCCGGACCGCGGTGCGGTACACCCGTCACAGCTTTAACAAGTCAGGGTACATCTGAGAGGAAAGGCGCTTTTTGAAGCGCCTTTTTTTATGTGCGCAATTATTTCGCCAGGGTGGCCCGTTTGTGATAGCGTTGAATTTGTCAATGAAAGGGGCTTTCAATGTATGCCAAGCTGATCACGCATTTGCTTGCCATGGGTGCCAGCGTCCTGGCTTTTATCGGGGCGTTTCTACCCCTTTTAAACAAGGGGAGCCAACAGGTAACGGTGGCGGTTCTCCCCTGGACCTGCTGGGTGCTTTATCTTCTGCCGCCGGTCATTTTGGTCATCGGTTTTCTGGCGATGGTCGGGCAGGTTCAACAGATCTCCCGTTACTACCTGCCTTTGGGAGCGACCGGTTTTTTCGCTTCCATATGGGCTCTCTACCGTGGTCGGGAAATCTTAATGGCGACCACGGGTGAGTCGGCAACCTTCGACCTGGCTTTTGCTGCAGGCGGGGTTGTTCTCTGGCTGGCGTATCTCGGGATCGCTTTCCTGCCTTTTATCCGGGCCCTGCAAAAGCAACCCATTCCCGGGGGCCCTCTTTCCCAGGTTTCAGAAGACTCCTGACATCGCTGATTTTAATTTTTTCCGGTCAATGGCGCAAAACCCTGTGATCCTGCAGTCTTGTGTAAAGGTCCTTGCCAGGGCATCCTAAACCCTTGCAGTTTCTACTCTTTTCCAACTTGAAATGCCCCTCCAAGAGAGATAAAGTTCCCTTAAGGAAACGGGGGAACTGAAAGATTTATGACTGGACGACTGAATCTGCATCTGGCGGCCCTGCTGATCGAGGGAGCGGCCTCCTTTGCAACGACCCTTCCGCTGGTGAGAGCGGGCGAACGTGTTGCCGGAATCATCGACTTAGGGGGTTGGGCTCTGGGGTTGTTGGGGTTGCCCTGGGTGATTGTGCTGATCGCTCTGTTGGGATTGGCCGGCAGACTGCGCCATGGAGGTTGGTATTATCTCTTTCTCAGTGGCGCCGGGTTTTTTCTGACTTTTCGTTCTGTTCGCCACTGTCGGATCTGGCTTGAAACGCTCGGGATCGACTCCAATCTTCAGTGCTACTTTGCTTCGGGAGCCCTGATCCTCTGGGTCGGCTACCTGGCACTCCTTATGTTGCCTTTTATCAAAATGGTGCAGGATGCCCCTTTTGAGCTGGATCGTATGCCTCATCGCAGCGATAGAGATCACCTGATACATTTTTGAACAATAGCTCGCCAGACTTCACCTCTCCTGGGTTTATTGTGCAAGTGCCCCGCTTTTTTCCAGATAATAGTCGTAGTTTCCTTCGTACGGACGCATCTCACCATGGTCGATCTCGAACACGCGGTTGACCAGAGAGCGGAGGACGTGTCGATCGTGGCTGACCAGCATCACCGTACCGGTAAAACGGGTCAGTGCTTCGAGCAGAATCTCCCGTGACAGGATATCGAGGTGGTTGGTCGGTTCGTCTAAAACCAGAAAATTGAGCGGACGGCCGAGAAGTGTCGTCAACACCAGGCGGCTCTTTTCCCCTCCGCTGAGCTTATCGACCCGTTTGTCTACATCATCGCCCTGAAAGAGGAATGCGGCGCAGAGATTGCGTAATACGCCGATCCCCTCGAGCGGCAGTGCGTCCTGCACTGTTTCAAAAACGGTCTTTTTCGGATCGAGCAGCTCCATCGAGTGCTGGCTGAAATAGCCAAGATGAACGTTGGCCCCCAGTGTCGCTTTACCCGTTGTCGGGTCCGTCCGGCCGATCAGGGTCTTGAGAAAAGTCGATTTTCCGGCACCGTTGACTCCGGTGACAGCCACCTTCTCGCCTCGACGTACCAGGCCACTGATGCCACCGAAGACACTGGTTTCGCCCCCCTCAGGATTCTGCCAGATCTTGCCCAGCTCTTCGAAGGCGACGACATCGTCACCGCTCCGGGGCGGTTCCTGAAATTCGAATCGCATCACCTTCTGCTCCGGCGGCAGCACGATTCGGTCGATCTTTTCCAACTTCTTCACCCGGGACTGGACCTGGGCGGCATGGGAGGCGCGGGCGGCAAATTTGGCAATAAACTCCTCTTCCTTGGCCAGCATTTCCTGCTGCCGCCTGTAACTGGCTTCCAGCTGCTCACGACGGATCTCTCGCTCACGCAGATAAAAATCGTAGTTGCCGTTGTAGGTGGTTATCCCTTCGTTACCGACTTCGATCATCCGATCCACCACCCGGTTCATGAACTCGCGGTCGTGGCTGGTCATCAGCAGGGCCCCCTTATAGTCGTCCGCCAGCCAGGCTTCCAACCACACGATCGACTCCACATCCAGGTGGTTGGTCGGTTCATCCAGAAGCAGCACATCCGGATTCAGGGTGAGGATCCTGGCCAGGGCGATTCGCATTTTCCAACCGCCGCTGAACGATTCCACCGGGCGGGAATGGGCCTGAGGGGCGATTCCCAGACCGGTCAGCACCGCTTTGGCGCGGTTTTCCAGTTCATACCCTCCGCGGTGGTCGAATTCTTCCTGTACCTCTCCGTAACGTGCCATGAGATCGGCCAGAGCGTCATCCTCCATCGGTTCGCACATGGCCGCTTCCATTTGCGCCATCTGCTCC
>JANQIN010000005.1 GCA_028282145.1 Thermodesulfobacteriota bacterium
GCGGTTCATGAGGCCGGGAGCCGGGTCGTCTGCCAACTGTTTCATGGTGGCGGTCAGACCGGTGAAAGGAACCTGGGGCAACCCGGCTGGGCCCCTTCCGGCATCGCCTTTCCAAGCTATGACGGTATACCCCATGAGATGACCCTGCAACAGATTCGGGAAACCATCCTGGCCTTTGGCCAGGCAGCGCTGAGGGCCCGTCAAGCCGGCTTCGACGGCGCCCAACTCCACGCGGCACACGGTTATCTGATTCACCAGTTCCTCTCGCCCCTGACCAACAGGCGGTCCGACGGGTATGGCGGCACGCTGGAAGACAGGATGCGGTTTCTGCTGGAGATTGTCACCACGGTCCGGAAGACTGCCGGTGAAGATTTCCCCCTGCTGGTGAAACTCAACGGTGATGATCACCTGGAAGGGGGTTTCTCCTCCAAGGATCTCCTGGTCGTTGCCGCCGCTCTGGAAGAAGCCGGTGTCACCGCGTTGGAAATAAGCGCCGGCAGCCCTGCTTCCGGAACCAACTCCCCCATACGAACGGACGTCCAGCCTGGAGAGAACGAAGGGTTCAATGCCGACCTGGCAGCAGAAGTCCGACGTTGGGGGAACCTTCCGGTGATCACGGTCGGCGGGTTGCGATCTCCGGAGACGGTCGATCGCCTCTGGCAGCAAGGTATCGCTGACTTCTTCGCCCTCAGCCGTCCGCTGATCCGTCAACCGGACCTGATTCGGAACTGGCGCCAGGGAGACAGCTCTCCATCCCGCTGTATCTCCTGCAACGCTTGCTTCCGCCCCGGATTGAAAGAAGGCGGTATTTATTGCCCACTGGAGCGGACCAACTAGGTTTGTAGCCATGACTGTTCTTCCACCCGAACAGGACAACCTCCCCGTTCCGTCGCCCCTTCCGGCGCTGGTCATCGGTAAAGCCGGCAACGGCCCCTGGACGATCTCTCAGATTGCGCCTCAACTGGCCGAAGCGGTGACAGGACGGCCCGAAACGGGGGTTGGCCGCCGTCTGGACCGGGTCTTCGATCAAACCACCCCGCCTCTCTCCTTGCTGGCCGACCGATGTCTCGACTCCGGCCAGTCAGTCGATGCGCTGGTGCAGCTTCTGCCGGATGTCCCGTCCCTGCAGGCCACCTTCAAGTCTCGGGGCCTGAGCGACGACTATTCCCAACAGCAGATTGCCGTCTGGTTCCGCCAACCCGACCTGTCCGAAACCCCGGAAGGCTTGTTTCATGGCATGGTCGGAATCAGCGATCGGATGCAGGCCCTGTTCCAGCGGGTTCGGCTCTACGGCCGCAGCGAGGCGGCAGTCGTGATTACCGGAGAGACCGGGACCGGCAAGGAGTTGATCGCCCGAGCCCTGCACGAGGAAAGCCCCCGGGCTGCAGGACCCTATGTTGCCGTCAATTGCAGTGCCATCAGTGAGGAACTGCTGGAATCGGAGCTGTTCGGTCACGAAAAGGGAGCTTTTACCGGTGCCGTCAAGACCCATAAGGGCCGATTCGAACGGGCCGACGGCGGCACCCTCTTCCTCGATGAAGTCGGCGACATGCCGTTGCACACCCAGACCAAGCTGCTACGGGTTCTCGAAGAGGGTGTAGTGGAGCGGGTCGGCGCCGAGTCTGAACTCCCCGTCGATGTGCGGGTAGTTTGTGCCACCAACGTTCCTTTGGAGCAAGCGGTGGCCGAAGGCCGCTTCCGCAGCGACCTCTATCATCGGCTGGCGGTATTGCGTCTCCACCTTCCTTCCCTTCGCGAGCGACGGGAAGATATTCCCGCTCTGGCCGATCATTTTTTGTCCCGGTTCTCCGAACGGTACGGTCGCGCCATCGACCGTCTGACCCCGGAAGCCATGGATCTGCTGCAGGCTTACCTCTGGCCGGGAAATATCCGGGAGTTACGCAATGTGCTGGAACGGGTCTTTATCGAAACCCCGGGTGAGGTGATCGGTATCCGCGCTTTCTCCGAGTGGGTTCGGGAACGTCAGGACTTTGCCCCCGGCGACTGGACTCCGGAGACAGCTCCCCCTATCAATGCACCGATCAATCCTCCCGGAACCCCGCTGCTGGAAGCGGCCCCTGTTCTCGAGGCCGAGGTTCTCTCCTCCCCGGCAGTGCGAACGGGCGTTCTGGCTCCCCTGACCGAAGAGAACATTCGCCAAGCCTACCACGCCTGCGACCGAAATCTGACCCATGCCGCCCGCCAACTGGGCGTACACCGCGCCACTCTCTACCGTCACCTGGACCGCCTCGGTCTGTCCCGCGACGATCTCTAAGTCTTCCACTCTGATGCACCTGCGACGTCGCACCTGTCGCAGGTGCAACGGCTGCAACGTCGCACCTCGCCGACGCTCCCCTCAAGAAAATCCATAACCATCTGTTTTTAAAAGTTTTTTATTTTGGCACACCCTTTGGATATTAGATGGGCATCTTTGAAAATTCCCGGATCAACATCCGGACAAAACTCCTGAGGAGGACAGCATGATCAACAACATTTTTTCCGACATGAACCGTATGCAGCACGAAATGGACAACCTGTTCAGCGAACTGGGCATCGGCCCTCTGCTTGATGTCCGCCGCGCCAGCCTGACAGACCGCAGCATCGCGCCGCTGTTAAACCTGGGTGAAGACAGCGACAACTACTACGTCGAAGCCCAGCTCCCCGGTTTTGATCTGGCCAATCTGGAACTGACTGTAGAGGACAATCACCTGAAAATCTCCGGCGCCCGACAGGAAGAGACCGAGGAAGGGATCCGCTGGCATCGCAGTGAAAGAGGTCAGGGTAAGTTTGAACGGGCCATCCGGCTGCCCCGCGATATCGACACCGAAAAGATCGAAGCGGAAGGGGCCAACGGGGTTCTTCGTATGACCCTCCCCAAAGCCGAATCCGCCAAACCGAAACAGATCAGTGTTAAAACCCGATAACAGCGACCCGATAGCGAGGAGATTCAAATGACCAGCAAAGAGATGACCGCCCAAGGATGCCAGACCGCTGTCACCAAAGAAAAATCGCCAAGGGTTCTACGACCGGCGGTGGATATTCACGAAAACGATCAGGGGATGGTTCTGAAGGCCGACCTTCCCGGGGTGACGCTTGAGCAGTTGGAGGTCCAGGTCGAAGATGGCCTGTTGACCTTGAGTGCGACCAGTCAGGCACCCAATGTGGAGCGCTTTCACTGGCGCGAGTTTGAACCGACCCGGTTTCAGCGTACCTTCCGCCTGTCCGATGACATCGACCCGGCAGGGATCGAAGCCGAACTGAACCTGGGAGTACTCACCCTGAGCCTGCCGAAGGCCGAAGCGGCCAAGGCACGTAAGATCGAAATCAAAACCGTTCACTAAACCGTCTCTCCAACGTACCCATAGGGGGTACAGCACCTCTCCACCTTTGCCCTGGGCGGGGCTTTATGCCCCGCCATTTTTTTATCCGATGGCAAAAGGACGCAAGCGGTGGAAAAAACAGGAGAATATGGAAACGTCCTGCTATAATTCAGCAGAGGTAACCGACCCAAGGAGCCCCCATGGATCTGAACCGCATGACCCAGAAAACCCAGGAAGCCTTGCAGGAATCCCAGAACCTGGCCCTCAGAATGGGGCACCAGGAGGTGGATGGCGAACATCTGCTCTTGGCATTGCTGCAACAACAAGGCGGTCTGGCCGGTCGGATCCTGGAACGTTGCGGTCTGGCTCCAGACACCCTCTCTCGCACCCTGGAGGCCGATCTGCAGAAACGCTCCAGCGTCTCGGGACCGGGGGCCGAAGCGGGGAAGATCTATGTTTCAGGACGTCTGAACCGACTGCTGCTGAAAGCGGAAGACGAAGCCAAGACACTGAAAGACGACTATATCAGCGTGGAGCATCTGCTCCTTGCTTACGCCGGTGAGAGCGGCACACCCAGCGCCAAGGTACTGAAGTCCAATCATATCGATCGGGACCGCCTGCTGCAGGCTCTGACCGAGGTCCGAGGCAATCAACGTGTGTCCAGTCCCGATCCCGAATCGACCTATGAGGCTCTGGAGAAGTATGGTCAGGATCTGGTTGAGTTGGTGAAAAAAGGAAAACTCGACCCGGTGATCGGCCGAGACGAGGAGATCCGCCGGGTTATCCGCATCCTGTCCCGAAAAACCAAGAACAACCCGGTGCTGATCGGTGAACCCGGGGTCGGCAAGACCGCGATCGCCGAGGGCCTTGCCCACCGGATCGTTCAAGGAGACGTGCCCGAAGGGCTGAAGGAGAAGACGATCTTTGCTCTCGATATGGGTGCTCTGGTGGCCGGAGCCAAATATCGGGGTGAATTTGAGGAACGTCTCAAGGCGGTTCTCAACGAGATCAAACAGTCCGAGGGTCGTATCCTGCTCTTTATCGACGAGCTCCATACCATTGTCGGCGCCGGCAAGACCGAAGGCGCGATGGATGCCGGCAATATGCTCAAGCCGTTACTGGCCCGAGGCGAGTTGCATTGCATCGGCGCCACCACCCTGGACGAATACCGTCAATATATCGAGAAAGATCCGGCTCTGGAGCGCCGTTTCCAGCCGGTCATGGTCGAGCCTCCCTCGGTGGAAAACACCATCAGTATCCTGCGGGGACTTAAAGAACGGTTCCAGGTGTTCCACGGGGTCCACATTCAGGACAACGCTCTTGTCGCTGCCGCCACCCTTTCGGATCGGTATATCAGCGACCGTTTCCTTCCCGACAAGGCGATCGACCTGGTCGATGAGGCCTGCGCCATGATCCGGACCGAGATCGACAGCATGCCGACCGAACTGGACCAGGTCACACGAAGGGTGATGCAACTGGAGATTGAAGAAGCGGCCCTGACCCGCGAAACAGACTCGGCCAGTGCCGAACGTCTGAAGATCCTGCGACAGGAACTGGCCAACCTGCGTGAAGAGGCTGCCAGCCTCACCGCCCAATGGGAGATGGAAAAAGGAGGAATTAAGGAACTTCAGCAAGTTCGAGAAGAAATAGAACAAGTAAAGTCCGAGATCGAAAAAGCTGAACGTTCATACAATCTGAACAAAGCGGCCGAACTGAAGCACGGCCGGCTGCCCGAACTGGAACAGCAACGTCTGGCTCTGGAGGGGCAGGCCCACCCGACCGAGCAGGAGAATCGTCTGCTGCGGGAAGAGGTCACGGAAGACGAGATTGCCGATATCGTGGCCCGCTGGACCGGTATCCCCGTGACACGATTAATGGAGGGGGAACGGGAAAAGCTGCTGCGCCTGGATGAGATTCTCCATCAGCGGGTCATCGGACAGGACAAGGCCGTCGAACTGGTGGCCGATGCGGTGATCAGAGCGCGAGCCGGGATCAAAGACCCCCGGCGCCCGATCGGATCTTTTATCTTTCTCGGCCCCACCGGTGTGGGCAAAACAGAGCTTTCCAAAGCGCTGGCTGAAGCTTTGTTCGATTCCGAAGAGAACCTGGTGCGGATCGACATGTCCGAGTACATGGAGAAACACACTGTCAGCCGTCTCTTGGGAGCCCCTCCCGGCTATGTCGGCTACGAGGAAGGCGGTCAGTTGACCGAGGCGGTCCGGCGTCGTCCCTATGCCGTCCTGCTGTTCGACGAGATTGAAAAAGCCCACCCGGACGTGTTTAATGTGCTGCTGCAGATTCTCGATGACGGTCGGGTCACCGACAGTCAGGGTCGCACCGTCGATTTCAAGAACTGTGTCATCATTATGACCAGCAATATCGGCGCCTTCCACCTGCTGGAAGGGGTGTCCGATTCCGGAGAGCTGACTGACGAAGTCCGAGACAAGGTGATGACCGAGCTTCGTTCCGCCTTCCGGCCAGAGTTCCTCAACCGGGTGGATGATACCGTTCTCTTTACCCCGCTGAGTGAAAGCGAGATGACTCGGATCATCGATCTGCTGGTGGTGGACCTTCAGCAGCGTCTGAAAGGCAAACGCTTGACCGTCACTCTGACCGACAGGGCCCGCAGGGAAATCGCCTCCGCCGCCTACG
>JANQIN010000011.1 GCA_028282145.1 Thermodesulfobacteriota bacterium
AGTGTGCCGATGGCAGAGGCTACGCCTGCAACATCACACCTGTTTATCGTGAATCCTCTGACCGGCGGGGCGCTGCTCCGATTGTTTTCAACCCATCCCCCTATGGATGAACGTATAGCCCGCCTGGAAGCTATGGCGCTGAATCCTGGTTGAACCTGTGGCGAAGGCCATGAAAGCCTCGCCTTCGCCTGTCAGGTATTTAAACGTGGTGAGCCGGTTGATCCTTTGGCAACGTTAAAACGGCCAAAGCGACAGCACCGGCGATTTAATCCGTGAAAGACATATCGCTATGACTGTGCAAACTCTTCGTAATTTTCTAAAACTCGAGTCCTCCAGCGGGTTGCTGCTGATGGGCGCCATGGCGCTCGCGCTCTTGTGTGCCAATACCTCTCTGGCAGAGATTTATCATGGCTTTCTGCGCACACCCGTTTCGGTGCAGGTCGGAACGTTGGGGCTCGCCAAGCCGCTGTTGCTCTGGATCAATGACGGGCTGATGGCGATCTTTTTTCTGCTGATCGGTCTCGAAGTCAAACGGGAGGTTCTGGAAGGTGAGTTGACAAGCCTGTCTCAGGTTGCCCTTCCCGGCATCGCCGCTCTTGGCGGAATGGTCGTGCCATCGCTTCTCTATGTGTGGATCAATCTGGCGAACCCGTCGGTGCTGCAAGGGTGGGCCATTCCGGCGGCAACCGATATCGCTTTTGCGTTGGGCGTGATGGCTCTGCTCGGTAAACAGGTCCCCAATGTTCTGAAAGTGTTTCTGCTGACCCTGGCAATTCTCGATGACCTGGGGGCCATTATTGTCATCGCTTTGTTCTACACCGTGGAGCTCTCGGTTCTGTCGCTTGTTTTGGCCTCTATTGCCATTTTGGGACTGATCGTCATGAACCGTCTGGGAGTTACCCGTATTGCGGCCTATATGGTGGTCGGTGTCTTCCTCTGGATCTGTGTCCTCGAATCCGGGGTTCACGCCACCCTGGCCGGTGTCGTGCTGGCCTTTGCCATTCCGTTGCGTGTCTTAGACGAACAGGGGAACTCACCCCTGCGTCATCTGGAGCACAGTCTTCACCCGTGGGTAACCTTCGGGATTCTGCCGCTCTTTGCTTTCGCCAATGCCGGGGTATCGCTGGGGGGGCTGACTCTGGCCGAGTTGCTGGCGCCTTTGCCCTTAGGGATCGCCCTTGGCCTTTTGGTTGGAAAACCCCTTGGCATTGTCGGCTTCTCCTGGGTCGGGATGCGGTTGGGGCTGGTCCGCTTACCTTCAGGGGTCAGCTGGAAACAGTTTCACGGTACCGCCGCTTTGTGCGGTATCGGTTTCACGATGAGTCTGTTTATTGCCTCTCTGGCGGTGAAGGCGAATGGCCCGGAGGTGTTTGATGCCGCACGGATCGGTGTCCTTATCGGCTCTTTGGGCTCAGCAGTCGGTGGGTATCTTCTCCTGCGGCAATCGGCACGTGTCTCCGAAAAAGGAGCTGCTGATGCCGTCGAGAAAACCTCTTGATGTTCTGCAAGCTCAATAGCAAAGAACTTTAACCCATAAACAAAAGGAGCCGAAGATGAAGAAAGTCAAAAGCACAGACAAGGTCTTGGTAGGGATTTTAACCGGTAGCCCGAACGACCTGCCGAAAGTCGTCAAAGTCCGTGAAACTTTGGATGAATTGGGTATCCCCAGTGAAATTGTTGTAGCGTCGGCTCATCGTACACCGGATAAGGTTTTTGCTTATCTGGATCGCGCCCATGCCGAAGGGGTGGAGGTGTTGATCGGTTGTGCCGGTGTGGCAGCCCATCTGGCGGGGGTTGTCGCCGGGCACACTCGCCTGCCGGTGATCGGTTTACCGTTGGGCAACGGTCCTCTCTCCGGCTGGGACAGCCTTCTTTCCACGGTCCAGATGCCGCCGGGGGTGCCCGTGGCCACCGTCGCGGTTGATGGAGCGCGTAATGCGGCCATTATGGCCGCCCGTATCCTGGCTCTTAAATATCCGGTGATCGATCTGGGGCTGAAAGAGATGATCGATCAAGAGCGCGAACGGTACGATCAGACTGCGTTAGAAGCTTTAGAAGGGCTTTGACGGGATGGCGGAGAATATGCAGGAAGGTGAACTTTTGCGCTATTCCCGGAAGGACCGCGGTTACGTTTCCCTCGTTTCAGGTGGGGCCGGGGGAGGATGAATCGAAGGGCAAAATTCAACCGTTTACATCGATAAGTTCGATCCTGATGTGACGGTTGATCGTTGTTTTTTAGAAGGAGGGATCTTCACTGGTCACGGTTGAGGAAGATTGAGGATAAATTCCCGACCACCATAGCCATGAACCTTGTCGTGAGCACGAAGCCGTACTTTTGAGGTCCCGGGTGGAATTTTGGCGCCGGGGATGCTGCGAGTGAACGGTTTGGGAGTGTGGGGATGAAAAAGGACCCGTGTGTCGAGCAAAGTGCCGTCCTCGGCCAGGATCTCCCAACGGTCGGCATAATGCTCCCAACCCTCATCGTCGTGTTGGACAGTGGCATGCACGGTCCAGGAACCGTCACTTCCTTTTTCGGCGCGGCCTTCGACCACGTGAGCCTTCCCGGCCCAAGCCGGGGCCGAAAGGATGATGCTGAGAAGAACCAATGTAAACAGAGATTTCATCATTCCCTCCGACAGTTGGATGAAAAATGGCCCTCCATGGCCTTTCCCATGCCCGTTTCGCAAAAGCGTGGTTTTGCTCCACTTCCAAGAACAATCGATCCCTCGCTTGTTCTTGGCTCGCCCCTCCTTGGGCTCGAAGGTGCGCTCTGGCCTCAGTCTATCTGAAAAGTAGCAAAGTTGGGATTAAATTAGGATTGGGCGGTGAGTTGCAGCATCAGGCTGATCAGGGCCGGAATAGCGATCGAAACCAGCATGGCCAGAGCTGCTTTCCCCCAGGTGGTGTTATACACGCGCACCAGGAGGTAGAAGGTCAGGCCCAGAAAGACCATCGAGGAAGAGATCTGTCCGGCGAGGCCGAACTGGGAGAGCATCACCAGCGATGCCATGGTCACTAGACCGGCGCCGAGTGAGATCAGGGCACAGAAGCCGTAGTTGCCATTTTCGATACGCGCCACCTTGACCCCGGCGAAAAGTATGAAGCCGTAGATGGTGACAAAGACCATATAAGAGATAAAAAGCTCGGCCGCCGGAGTGTCGGCGACGAAGGTGCTCAGGTCGTTGAGGAATCCAAGGTTCATGGCAGGGTCCGCGTGGGTAGTGGAGGTTAAAAGGCCAGAAGGGGTTCGCCCTCGGCGAGTTCCTTGCGGGAGATTTCGCTGGTCAGTTCAATCAGGGTCAGTACTTCCGGGTGCTTGATGCCGTAGAAGGTCTTCAGACCTTCCTTGCGGCGGGTCAGGACTCCACAGCGATGCAGATGATTCAGGTGGCGGGAGACGTTGGACTGCTCCTGGTCGATCGCCAGCAGGATGTCGTTGACGCACATCTCTCCCTCCTGCAGCAGGTGCAGGATCTTGAGACGGTTTTCCTGGCCGATCGCCTTGATGATGGCGGCGTTGAGTTGGGTGATGCGATCCATGGTCTCCGCGGCAAACGAAAAACGAATTCAAAAAGTAGTTGACTGTATGAGCATCTAGTCATATAGTTTCGGTCACCGAATGTCAAGCTTGTTGTGCTCACACCTCCACAACAGGCGTGTTTAGGCTGACAGAAGGACGGTCGCTTCGGCGGCCGTCCTTCCTGTCTAAAAGAACACAATCGAGCCCAAGGAAGGGCGAGTCACAAAAATGAGATAATCGAATTCTCATTTTTGGTAAGTGAAGCAAAACCACGCTTTTGCGAAACGGGAGGGCCCAAAAGCCAAGGATGGCGAAGGCGAAAAATATCATGCATGAATTGTCCATCACCCAGAGTATCGTCGACACGGCAATCGAGTACGCCCAGAAAGAGCAGGTCAGCAAGGTGCTGGAGCTGCGGGTGGAGATCGGTGCCCTGTCCGGTGTGGTCCCCGATGCGGTAGAATTCTGTTACAGCTCGGTCACCCAGGGAACGCTGCTCGATGGGACCCCTCTGGTCATCGACTGGATCGAGGCCAAAGGGAAATGCCCCGAATGCGGGCACGAACAGATAATCGATAACTATTTCAACACCTGCGAAAAATGCGGCGGCCTGGCCCTGGAAGTGATCTGCGGCGAGGAACTCCGTATCAAGGAACTGGAGGTCGAATAAGATGTGTACCGATTGTGGCTGCACCAGCGGCTCGGAACTGCACCACCATGATCACGATCATGACCACTCCCACGATCATAGTCACGATCATGGCCACGAGAAAGGTGGTGGGCGCACCATCTCGATCGAAGAGGATGTGCTGGCCAAGAACAACCGTCTGGCCCGTCGCAACCGTGCCCTGTTCGAGCACAAAGGGAACCTGGTCCTGAACCTGGTCTCCTCCCCCGGCTCGGGCAAGACCTCCATCCTGGAAAAGACCCTGACCGATCTGAAGGACAAGTTCACTTTCGCCGTTCTGGAAGGGGATCAGCAGACCGCTAACGATGCCGACCGGATCGCCGCTACCGGCGTGCCGGTCAAGCAGATCAATACCGGCGCCGGCTGCCACCTCGACGCACATCAGATCATGCACGGTATCGAGGAGTTTGATATGGAAGCTCTCGATATCCTGATGGTGGAGAACGTCGGCAACCTGGTTTGCCCGGCCGCCTTCGATCTGGGCGAGGACCGGATGGCTGCCGTTCTGTCGGTGACCGAGGGTGAGGACAAACCGCTCAAGTACCCCTACATGTTCCGCAGCGCGCAGCTGATGATCATCAACAAGATCGACCTGC
>JANQIN010000027.1 GCA_028282145.1 Thermodesulfobacteriota bacterium
ATATGGAAGAAACCGGTCTGATCGGAAAAAGCACTTCGGTGGCCGATGTCGTCAAAAAGGTCAACCAGGAGCTGGTCGACGGCAGACCCGAGAATTTCCGTATCCCCGGCGAGCTGCGGAGCGTCTCAGAGTGCTATCTGCAGTACCAGCAGAGTCACCGGCCCAACGATCTGTGGCATATGGTGACGCCGGATTACATGCAAGCCAATATCCGGATGCAGTTCCCCAGTGGAGACAGTATGAACACGAAGGCCGCTGTCCAGGCCGTCGATGCCTATGTTGCAAGCAATCCACCGCCTGCCGAGCTGGAGTATCGCTGGGCGGGGCTGCACTATATCAACCTTGTGCTGGAGGCCAAGTTGGTCTGGGGCTTCCTGATCTCCTTTGCCGGGAGCTTCCTGGTGGTTTTCATCATGATGTCCTTTCTGTTCCGCTCGCCGCTCTGGGGCTTCTTGTGCATGGTGCCGTTGACCATCACGCTGCTGATGATCTACGGCATCACGGGAATCGTCGGCAAGGACTATGATCTGCCGATCGCTGTCCTGAGTGCCCTCTCTATCGGTATGGCGGTGGATTTTGCGATTCACTTCCTGGAACGCAGCCGAGCCGCTTATCGGGAAACCGGATCCTGGAAAGACGTGGTTCCCAGAATGTTTGGAGAGCCGGCCCGGGCCATCAGCCGGAATGTGCTGGTGATTGCCCTCGGCTTTTTACCCTTAATTGTCGCGTCGCTTGTGCCTTACAAGACCACGGGGGTGATGCTGTTCATGATTCTTTCCTGCTCGGGGCTGATCACCCTGTTTGTTCTGCCTGCGGTGTTAACCGCAGCGGAAAAGAGGTTCTTTAAAAAGCTCGGACGTGACGCGGAGCGGACACCCGCTGTCGAAGAAAGTGAGGCCTAAATGAAAATCGGGATTGTTGTCATCGCGTCCTGTCTGCTGGTCAGTATCAGTTTCGCTGGAGAACCTGCGCCCGTGCTAACGGCGGATCAGATTGCCGCCAAGGCCAACCGGATGGCGTTGTATCAGGGGGAGGACAGCAAAGGGAAAGTCCGTATGACGATCAAAGACCGGCAAGGCCGCATTCGCAAACGGGCCTTTCATATGCTCCGAAAAGATGTGGGGGATAACGGCCAGGACCAGAAGTACTTCACCTTTTTCCAGAAGCCTGCCGATGTGCGCAAGATGGTTTTTATGGTGCACAAACATGCTGCGCTGGAGAAGGATGACGATCGATGGCTGTATATGCCCAGCCTGGATCTGGTGAAACGGATTGCTGCCAGTGACAAGCGGACCAGCTTTGTCGGTTCGGACTTTTTGTATGAAGATATTTCCGGACGCAGCCCCAAAGAAGATGTCCACGAGCTGGTCGAGACGACGGACAGATTCTTCGTCCTTAAGAATACGCCCAAGGTGCCGGATTCGGTGGAGTTTGCCTACTATCTCGCTTATGTCGACAAGGAGACCTTCCTGCCGATGAAACTGGAGTTTTTTAAAGATGGTGATCGGGTTTATCGGATCATCGAATCGGTCAAAGTGGAACGGATCCACGCCAGGGAAAACAATCAACAGGTGGTCTATCCCACGGTTACACAATCTCGCGCAAGGGACCTGGAAAACGGCAGCGAGACCACCATGACCTTCTCCGATATCCACTACAACATCGGGCTTGGCGGGAAAGTGTTTACCGAACGTTACCTGAGGAGACCCCCGCGAGATGCCATGCGATAAGGTCGTACACATGTGGGTGTGCGTACTCGTGTTGCTGGGGTTGGTTGTGGCGGGATCTCCCGTCACCGCAGGGGTGACGTCTGATCTCACCATGATCGATCCGCTCCCTCCCATGGAAACCCATGGGTTTTTCGAGGTGCGTGGGGGGATGCGTACCCAAGACGACCCCCATGAAAAAGATTTCTCGATCCTGGAAGCCCGACTCCAGTGGGAACTCTTTACGTACACCGACTGGGCGGAATTCAAGTTCAAAGGAGATGTCTGGGGGGACGGGATCACCGAACAGGGTGAGTACGATACGCGTGAGGCGTGGCTCTTTACACGGCCGACCGATGATCTGGACCTCAAAATTGGGCGACAGGTCCTGACCTGGGGGACGGGAGATCTGGTGTTTTTGAACGATCTGTTCCCCAAAGACTGGCAGTCCTATTTTATCGGGCGGGACAAGGAATATCTCAAATCGCCCTCTGACGCTGCCAAGGTGAGCCTGTTCGCCGACCTGGCCAATGTCGATGTGGTGTACACCCCCCAGTTTGATCCGGATCGATACATTACCGGGGAATACGTGTCCTATTGGAATGCCGACTTAGGAAGGAGGGCCGGCCGGGATGCCCTGGTCGCGTCGGATACTCCGGCTCAATGGTTCCGGGACGATGAGCTTGCGGTTCGCGTTTACAAAAATATCCAAAACGACGAATTGGCTTTTTACGGGTATTGGGGGTTCTGGAAACGTCCCGGTGGGCAGAAACCGTCAGGCGTTGCCACCTTCCCCGCCTTGAACGTCTACGGCGCCAGCTTGAGAGGGCAGGTGGGGCCCGGAATCGGGAATGTTGAGGTGGCCTACTATCGGTCTGTCGACGATGAAAGCGGGAAAAACGCGCTCATTAACAACTCGGAGATGCGATATCTCGTGGGGTATACCCAGGACCTGGCAAAAGATTTCAATGCCAGCCTTCAATACTACCTGGAACAGCTTCTGGATTACTCCGACTACCGCGCCAGTCTGGGAGGCGGGGAGAAACGCGACCGCTTTCGCCATGTCATCACGTTGCAGTTGACCAAACTGCTGATGAATCAGAACCTTGAGTTGCATCTTGCATCCTACTATTCGCCAAGCGACAAGGACGCCTACCTGCGGCCCAATATACGTTACAAGTACAGCGATCACATCACCTTGGAAGCGGGCGCCAACCTGTTTTTTGGTCAAAAATCGCACACGTTTTTCGGCCAATTTGAAAACAATACAAATATCTATGGTGCGGTGAAATACAGTTTTTAAGCGGAGAAAAAGGTGTTCTTTTCAAAACAGAAATTTCGAGCGGAGCCGGAAAAAGGAGAAAAGCTCATGACCCAAATCGAAGAAACAACTCACATTGATTTCCCGGAGATAAGCGAAGTCGCCCTAAAACAGATTGGCAGCGTCAAGAACAGCATTGAAGCGCCGTTTTTGTCTATGGATAAGAACGGCATAAAGATGCAACCGCAAAAAAAACACAACATTGTCAAATACCTGAAAACACGCGACCAGGTATCTCAAATCGTTGTCTATCCGGAATGGGAGGGCATCCTTGCCGGCATCGATGGGTATTCCCACCTTGTTGTCTTGTATTGGGCCCATAAGATTCCCGAGAAAAACCGATCCATCAAACAGGTCCATCCCAAAGGTCGGAAGGAATTACCCAAAGTCGGGATTTTCTCGACGTTCAGTCCCGCCCGGCCCAATCCTTTGCTCATGACCGTTGTTGAGCTCAAAGGGGTTAAGGACAATATTCTGGAAGTGACCGGGCTCGATGCCGTAGATGGCAGCCCGGTGTTGGATATTAAGCCGTTTGTCCGTGAGTTCTATCCTCAGGAAACAACACGAATTCCCGCATGGATGGATGGGATCGTTAAGGAGATTCGTCAATTAACCGAATAACTCTTTCGCCCGGTTTGTCACGCCAGGTTCAGCCTTATGCTTTTGGGGGAGGACAGGCATCAAAGGTGCGTGAATCCTGAGCACACCTCATTACGATGCCACAACTCCCACAGGCATCCCCCACCTCAAGCCTAACCTTAAGTACAGGGCGGCCTAAGGAAGGAATGTGATCATAAGCCAGGCGGAAAAACCGCCCTAATTCTCCTTTGACTTCTGGGATTTTTAGGGCGGTTTTTTTATAGCTGGTACGGAAGTCAAAGTCCGGGTCAGGCCTTAATGGGTGAATTGAGATCGCAAGGAGAGGGGGCAGGCCGTATAATGCCATGTTTTTCGTTGAATGCGTTTCAACACCATCACTTGACAAGCATCCCCTATCGATAATCCTTAAAGCATTTCTTTGATTCCCAAGGAGTTGCTCTATGTCTTTCACCCTCGATCATTTCGTACTGAATGTTGTCGACGTGCATACGATGTTGAATTTTTACACCGAAGTGCTCGGCCTGCCGGGTGAACGGGTGGAGGAATTTGCGGAAGGGAAGGTGCCCTTTCCTTCGGTGCGGATCTCGGACGATACGGTGATCGATCTGTTCCCGAAAGCGCTGTGGCAAAAGGACAATCCGGACGAGGTCTGTCGCCCCAACATGAACCACTTCTGCATGGCGACAAGCAAAGAGACGTGGCAACGGCTGAAAGAGCGTCTGGTTGAATCCGGGTATCCATTGAAAGACGGCCCCGGTACGCGTTGGGGCGCCCATGGTAGCGGCTGTTCCATCTATTTTGACGACCCGGAAGGGAACTATTTTGAGATTCGCTATTACGAGGCGGTCGAAGAAGGACGGCCTTGTTTGCTCAATTCGTAATTGGATCGGCGACGACAACCTGTATCTGGCCTCCGTGAGTGGACGCAACAAAAGCTATACTGTGATTCTGAGGGATGCCGAATCAAAGCGTCCAAAAAAGGAGGTATGGAATGACAGAGCTCAACGACCAACGCTGTATCCCCTGCAGCAAAGGCGCACCGCCGGCAACCGAAGAAGAGACCGCTAGCTACATGGAGCAATTGCCGGAATGGCAGATTGTGGATGTTGACGGTATCAGGCAGTTGCAACGTGTCTTCCCATTCAAAAATTTCGTCCAGGCTTTGGCGTTTACCAACCGCATCGGTGCTGTCGCGGAAGAGGAAGGTCATCACCCGGCGCTTTTGACCGAATGGGGCCGTGTGACAGTCCGCTGGTGGACCCACAAGATCGGCGGGTTGCACGGCAACGATTTTGTGATGGCGGCCAAAACCGACCGGCTCTTTTCTAATTGAGCGTCCACCCCTTCGAGATTGGGATGGGGCTCTAAAGGCGGTCATATTTTAGTCATATTTTTGGGTCTGGATTGTTTGGCAGGGGGAATAAAGCCTGTCTTTTTGTTAGATCGCACCCATCAGGTCGTCGATTTCCAACACAATCGCCGGCCCGTCGACCAGATCGGATACCCATTCATCGACTGTCCGGCCACAGGCCAGACTCACAAGACCCCCCAGAACGGCACCGCGATGGCAGTTCTCACCGCCACAGTTGGTGTTGGCCAGCATCGCCTCTTTGGGGCGATTCCAGTACTTGTAGGCCAGATATAGCAGGCTCGGCCAACTGTCGCTGATATAGCAGGCGGTCGAATAGCGACCCCCGAGAACCTCCCGGTCTTCGGTGACCGAACGGGCAAGCGCCGGTAAGTCCACACCGACCGTCTGTTGCGCTGCCTGTGCAAACAAGATTTGCGGGTCCTCCTCTGCCTCCCGAAAAAGAAGGCTGTCGATCAAGACCACATACCCGTCGACGATCTCTGCCAGACTGTCATCCGGATGGGTCAGGAACAGGTGCTGACGGCATGTCCTTTGTGTGTCTTCCAGTGAGATTCCCTCAAGTCGGAGGG
>JANQIN010000069.1 GCA_028282145.1 Thermodesulfobacteriota bacterium
TTTCACCCTGCAGTACGAACTGAGCTACACCAATATCCTCAATATGCTCGATCTGGGCGGTATCCCCCGCCGACAGGCCGATCGCGACGGGACCCATCCCCTGATCGTGGTCGGTGGCCCCTGCGCCTACAATCCCGAGCCGCTGGCCGACTTCTTCGATGTGGCCATTATCGGCGATGGGGAAGAGGCGGTACCTGAACTGGCGGCTGCGGTTCGCCAGGCCAAAAAGGACGGCCTGTCCCGCGCCGAAACGCTGAACCGTCTGGCAGGGATCGAAGGGGTCTATGTCCCGTCCCATTTCGAGGCCAGCTACCGCGACGATGGACGGCTGGAGGCGATCACCCCGCTGCGATCGGAGGTGACTGAGGTCACCCGTCGGTTCTTGGCCGATCTCGAGTCGGCTCCCTTCCCTACCGAGTCGGTGGTGCCGTTTATGCAGACGGTGCATAACCGGGTGGCGGTAGAGATCGGACGTGGTTGCACCAATGGCTGTCGCTTCTGCCAGGCCGGTTATATCTACCGGCCGGTGCGTGAGCGGAGCCCGCAGAAGATCGCCGAGATTGTGGAAGAGGCGCTGGAGCATTCGGGCTACGAGGAGGTCTCCCTCCTCTCCCTTTCCACCGGTGACTACACCTGCATCGAACCGCTGATCAAAGGTCTGATGCAGCGCTATGCCGAGGATAAGGTGGCGGTGGCCCTGCCGAGCCTGCGGGTCGGATCGCTGACCGAAGAACTGATGACCGAGATCAAGAAAGTGCGCAAGACCGGCTTTACCCTGGCTCCCGAGGCCGGGACCGAGCGGATGCGCAAGGTGATCAACAAAGGAATTACCGAGGAGGATCTCCTGACCACCACCCGTACCGTCTTCAGCAACGGCTGGCGGGTGGTGAAGCTCTACTTCATGCAGGGGCTTCCCACCGAAACGGATGAGGACCTGCAGGGGATCATCGACCTCGCGGCCAAGGTCAAACGGACCGGCAAGGGAACTGAAGGAGGCGCCGATGTCAATACCAGCGTCTCCACCTTTGTGCCTAAGGCCCATACCCCTTTCCAGTGGGAGGCGCAGATCGGGTTGGAAGAGACCCGTCGTCGGACCCATCTGCTGAAGGACGGTCTAAGGGCGAAAAAGCTGAAGCTCAAATGGCACGATCCCGAACTCTCTTTTATGGAAGGGGTCTTTGCCCGTGGCGACCGCCGTCTCGGACGGGTATTGGAAGAGGCGGTTGATCGAGGCTGTCGTTTCGACGGTTGGCGGGAGCATTTCCATTTCGAATCCTGGTTGGCGGCGTTCAAAGCGACGGGGCTGGACCCGGAATGGTACCTGCGGGAACGGGGCGAGGAGGAGATTCTCCCCTGGGACCATATCCGTTGCGGAATCCCCAAGGCGTTCTTCCTCAAGGAGCGTCAGCGGGCCCTGGCGGAAGAGGAGATCTGTGATTGCCGCGAAGGCTGTACCCAGTGCGGGGTCTGTGACTTCGAAACCCTGCGGATGCGGATGGCCGACCCCGGTGAAATCGAGTGGAATCGCCCCACGGCCGAAGTGCCGACCGAAGATCGTTACAAGGTCCGGATCCGACTGGAGAAGGTCCGCCGTGCCCGCCTTGTGGGACATCTGGAGTTTATGACTGTCTTCCACCGTGCGGTCCGTCGGGCGGGACTGCCGATCTGTTTTTCCGGTGGTTTCCACCCTCATCCCCGTATCTCTTTCCCCGATGCTCTGCCGTTGGGGGTAGAGAGCGAGGCGGAGATCATCGACCTGGAGCTGTGGCAGGACCTTTCGGCACAGGAGGTGGTCGAAGGCCTTAATCAACAGTTGCCGGAAAATTTCCGGGTGCTGGAAGGGGCCCAGGTGCCGTTGAAGATTCAGGCGCCTTCGGCAGGAGCAACCGAGGTGTTGTATCGGATCGGCCTCCCCGAGGGTGTTGAGTGTCTGGAGGCTCGTGTGGCCGATTTTCTGGCGGCAGAGAAGATCGAGATTCAGAAAGAGAAGAAGGGGAAGTTGAAGGTCGTCGATCTGCGGGCCGACGTACTGGATATGGAGCTGCAGGACGGAACCCTCTGGCTGGCATTGAAAAAGGGCTCGCCGCTGCAGGTGGCCGGTCATCTTTTGGATCTGGATATCGACTCGGTCCGCAACCTGGGTGTTTGTAAGGTGGGTGTTCGCTTCAACCCATGATATACTACTCTCTGCTGTAGATCATCCATGGCCTACGGCAATCCCGTTTCGCAAAAGCGTGGTTTTGCTTCACTTACAAACACACTGACGTTGCAGCCCATTGTGTTTGGCTCGCCCATCCATGGGCTCGATGCAGGAGTGAAGCGGGCTGCTAAAATTAAGCAGGCATAGAGTTTCTCGGCCTTGACTCCGGTTGTTGCCGTCGAGTTGGCTGAAGCAGAGTTTTTTGAATTCGTTTTTCGTTTTTTAACCTTTGGAAAAAAGTCCATACCGGTGCGCGTGCTTGATGCCTGACCTTAGCGGTCAGTCGATTTTGCGTGCGGACGAGTGTGGGCGATGGAGTTTGACATGGTCAAGGAACTGGTGGTCAACACCACGGCCCATGAGACCCGTGTCGCCCTTCTGGAGAACGGTCATATTGCCGAACTCTATATCGAGCGTCAGCGCGAACGGGGAATCGTCGGAAATATCTACAAAGGGAGAGTGATCCGGGTGCTGCCCGGTATGCAAGCGGCCTTTGTCGACATCGGACTGGAGAAGGCGGCTTTTTTGTATGTCGCTGATGTCCTCGACGAGATGGCCGCTGTCGAAAGGTATGTTGAAGGCGACCCCCACGCTCAGCGTCCCGCCAACGGTGACGATGAAGGACCGGTTCTGCCTCCCATTGAAGATCTTCTGCGCGAAGGACAGGAACTGCTGGTGCAGGTCGCCAAGGAGCCGATCGGTACCAAAGGAGCACGGATCACCGCCCATATTTCCCTTCCCGGCCGCCATCTGGTCTACATGCCGACGGTAGACCACATCGGCATCTCCCGTCGAATTGAGGACGAGAATGAGAAGACCCGGCTGCGGTCGGTGATCGAAGAGATCCGGCCCGCGGGGACCGGTTTTATTGTCCGTACTGTTTCCGAAGGGTGCAGCGAGGAAGAGCTGCAGTCCGATATGGCCTTTCTGGTCAGTCAATGGAAAAGTCTCAACACCACTCATACCCATCTGAGCGCACCGGCCCTGGTGCATGCCGACCTCGATGTCACCAGCAAGGTACTGCGGGATATCCTGACCGAGGATATCCAGCGGATCGTGGTCGATTCCCAGGAGGAGTACGACAAGATTGTCTCCTTTATCGGCACCTTTATGCCCCGTCTCAGTTACAGCATTGAGCTTTGTGACAAGCCTGAGCCGATCTTTGATGACTTCGGACTGGAGGTGGAGATCGCTCGCGCCCTGGGTCGCAAGGTCTGGCTCAAGAGCGGTGGGTACATCATTATCGAGCAGACCGAAGCGCTGGTGGCGATCGATGTCAATACCGGTCGTTTTGTCGGAAAACACAATTTGGAAGACACCATCCT
>JANQIN010000087.1 GCA_028282145.1 Thermodesulfobacteriota bacterium
CAAGAACCAGTACCTGAGACTGCCGGAACGAAAGGACAAACTCTTCAATTTCCTGGCGTGTCATTATTCATATCCTTGCGAGTCGGCGTCCAGCACGAAAGCGTCAAGGCGTTCACAGATGAGGTGAATCATAAGAATATGGATCTCCTGGATTCGGGCTGTCACCTCAGAGGGGACGATGACAGCCAGATCGGACTTGCTTGCCAGAACTCCCCCATCACGGCCAAGAAATCCAAGTGTCCGGCCTTTTAACTCTTTAGTCCGGGTAAAGGCACAGTCCACATTGGCAGAGTTCCCGCTGGTCGAAAGCCCAATCACCATATCTCCGGGGAAGCAGAGAGCGTCAACCTGGCGTGCGAAAACCTGCTCAAAACCATAATCGTTGCCTACCGCTGTCAGCACGGAGCTATCGGTCGTCAAAGCCACTGCTGGAAGGCCACGTCGTTCAACGACAAACCGGCCGGAGAGTTCGGCGGCAAAATGCTGAGCATCGGCAGCCGATCCACCGTTGCCACAGATCAACACCTTGTTCCCTCGGGAAAAACAGTCGAAAATCTCGCAGGAAACGGTTTCCAGGAAGGCGATTTGTGTCTCGGCCACCCAGGTTGATAATTTAAGGTGTTCTTCAAGGGCACTTTTCATGAATGCGTCCGTTGTCCTAAACCCAATCCGGTCTTTAGAATCGCCAAGCGGTTTCAGGGTTTCACCTTAGGTCACCCCAGCCAAAGGGTCAACCATGAAATCTTTGCCAAAGCGGGAGGTTAGCCCTTTCTTTCCAGAAGACCAGTTAAATTTTTCCATACCAGCTCGGGTGCCAGTTCATCCAGGCACTCATGCTGGGTAGGGCATTTTTTCTGAAAACATTCAATGCATGCAAGAGTCCGGTTCAATACGACATGACCTTGGCCGAACGGAGCACTCAGCACCGAATTGGTTGGGCCGAATAATGCAACAACTGGAGCGCCGGCCATTGCTGCGACGTGCATAGGGCCACTGTCTGTTGAAACGACTGCAGCAGCCAACCTCATAAGACCGCCCAGTTCAAAGAGATCGGTTTTCCCTGCCAGAGAATACACACCGTCGCCCAACTCCATTGCAAGTGCTTCCCCGACAGCAACTTCATCCGGACCTCCGCTTATAACTACTTTCAAACCGTTCTGGCGACAAATCCGGCCTAAGGTTGCCCAATGAAAAAAAGGCCAACGTTTTGTTCGCCAACTCGGGCTATGTCCAGGGTTAAACACGACATACTCTTTTGCATTGATTTGAAAAGTCGTCAACCTCTCCCGGATCCTTTGACATCCTTTATCAATACCGGGGTAGTGGGCTTCAGGTTCTATTCTTTGCAACCCTAAAGGTTTGACAATCTCACGAAACAGATGAACGGCCTGATTGTTGACGAGTCGGGTATCAACGGGATGGGTATAAATCGATTGATCTCCATTCCCAAGACGATACCGGGCTTTGGTGGTACGTATCAAGGATCGACTGTATCGCGATGATTGGAAATCAATAGCCAAATCAAAATTACTGCGCCTCAACAACCAGAGAGCAGGCCAATAACGGTCAGGGCGACGACTTTTTTTATGGACAATAACCTCATCAATATCTGAAGCTTCAGATACAAGAGGAGCTGTCAACGCGGACGTCAGAAAGCTTATGTGGGCATTTGGAAAAGCCTCCCTGACAATTGGGAGCATTGGCAGAGTATTCACCACATCGCCGAGAGCGGAAAGCCGAATTATTAAAATTTTTCGGATCGATTCCTGGTCTGATTTGGGGATCAAAGACTTCATGGAGCTGGCATCATTTATAGTGATTTTTCCCGTGTTAATACTTCTTTATAAAATCGGAGGTGGTTCATTTTGCATGTAGTTATATTCAAGGTTGAGGACCATTGATGCTTCAACTTTCGAAACTTCTCAACATAGTCATTGTAATGCATATAAACATCCTCCATCTTCTTAGCCATCTCCGGTGGTTCAAATAGAAATGGTTCTGAAAGAACCTCTCGACACCCAGCAACATTTGTACTGAAAAAGACCGGAGTATAAAACATGGCTTCTATCATGGCCAGACTAAATCCTTCCGAATGAGAACTCATAATCTGCGCATGAGAAGCCGCCATTAAATCAGGAATATCTTCTCGAAAGCCCAAGAGAAAAGCACGCTCTTCAAGGCCCAACTCTGTAATCTTTTTCTCTAGAAAATGGCGTTCTTGCCCCTCCCCCGCAATCCACAATTGGCAGGGGATATCTAATTGTGCCAACGAGTCAAGTAACAGGTCGAATCCTTTAATCTTATCCAGCCTGCCGACGGCAAGAAACGTAAACATTTCGTTCTTTTTCTGGGTCTTCATCTCTACCGGTTGAATCCCATTGTAAATCACCTCAATACCATCGCGCCCGATACTTTCTTTCACGCCCTCAGATACAGCAATCACATTTCGTATTTTTTTAAAAATCGGGCCTTTCCTTGGGTTGTGTTTTGTTGCAATCTGAACAATATCTAGAAGCCAGCGCATTCTATAGAAAATCTGCGTGGCCTTGGCAAAGTGCGTATGAACAACATCAGGAGCCATTTTTTGGAAAATTCGAAAAAGTTCCAAGTATAAAAATGGATTAAACCTGGAGTTCCGGGCCTGATAGAGAACAACTTCAATCCCTTCTTCCAATTGCTTCACAAATTTGGCGGTTCGAGGTGCTACGACACAGACCTTCACATCATCTTTTAGAGCATTTACAAGGTCAACAAAGGCGTCCCCACGCTGCATTCCATGCGATGCCATAAAATGACATATCTTAAGGGAGTTATTCATTGGTTTTTACTTTTTCACACGTCTTTGCTTGGCTATATATAAAGCCGATAAACAGACTGAAGGTCGCGATAAGCTTATAACTGCTCAACTTCAAGTCGAATTGTCCCATGACAATGAACAGGACTAGCCCCATGACACCAATGTTAAGGAATACCGAATCCGCATAACATTTTGACAAGAAAAAACGAAACATCCGGAAAATAATAAACGCGATGATCAAAAGCCCTAAAATGCCTGAAGAGACAAAGACTTCAAGCTCCAAGTTATGAGCTGTTCTGGTTATCAGACCTAGCTCATCAATCACATTTTTGACCGTATTAAAGCCGAAGCCCCAAAAAGGGCTCTCCGTGATTGTATATTCATACAACCCTTTCCAAAGCCCCTCTCGGAGACGAAGGCTTGAGCCTTTCAGATTAAAATAAAATATCAAAATGCCCAAACCAGTCGTTACAATGACAACTCCTAACGACCGCACCCAGGTCTTTAATTTGGTCCGAAAAAGAAAAAAGGTCAAAAAGGCACATGTTAGCCCTAACCATGCTCCACGACCGTTTGTCAAAATCAGTAAGTAGAGACCTACGGCCCCGGCTCCCCAATGGAGTAAATATTGGGGGGACCAAAACGCAGATTCTAACGAATATGGGAGACAGAAGAGAAGAAGAAAAGACAATGCCACTGCGACATTATTGGGGTTGATATAATACCCCCAGAATCCATTCTGTGGGAAAAGGAAACTCCCGAAAATCAACCCAAACGCCATAAAGTTTACAAACCGATACCTTCTAGGGTCCTCTTCGACCTGTTTTACAAAAAGGATAGCAGCAGGGAAGAATATCAGGCCACGGAGCACATCATAAAACCCCTTTATTGATCGGCTAAAATCAATCGAAATAATCGAAAATAAAAGGACGTATCCGAGAAAAAACATGAGGATAATCTTCAATTCCTTTTCAACAGACAAAAGCCCCCTATTTTTCACAAGAACCAGAGCACCTGGTAGCAGTGCCAGGCTTTTTAAAGCCCCTGGCATCTGAACCAAGATGATCATTAATCCAAGGCATATAAATTCAATATTATTCTTTAATAATTCTCGCATAACATATCCACCGAAGATAAAATTGTTTTAACTCTATTTTGATAAGTATGATTTTTTAATACATGTTCCATAGCATTTTTAGAAATTCGATTCTGGAGGTCCTTATCTTTTAAGAGAATTATCGCCTTCTCTTGGAGTTCTTCAGCATTGTTGAAAACAAGAACTTCTCTCTCTAAATCAAAATAGTTTTCTAAACCCGGGCGATATTCAACCAATTGAGGGATTCCATAAGCTGCACATTCAAAGGTTCGCATATTCGTTCCATGGCGAACAACTCCAGCATGGATGTTTAGCGAGACGGCATACTGCCTATAGACATCAACCATCTTAGCAAACGAGACCCTGGGCCTGAAGCGAGTAGGGTTACTCCAAAACAGGGAATCCTTTAGGAAATAATTCCCGTAATTAATGAAATGGATTTTCGAAAACAACAATGAACGAAGAAAGTCACTTCTTTTTTCATCACGATTTGCGATGAAGCAAAGGCTACTTTTTCGTTCGGAGTCGGGACGTTTTAAATGAATCTGTGGACAGCAGGCAAAGGGCAGGACTCCTGCATACCTTTTCTCTCCTACCCCTGCCACAATTTCACTTTCATAACCCGGATCAGAGATAAAAACACGCCCGTAAGCATTCAGATCACACGAGGTGGTGCGGGGGTCGTCTGTCAACCAGAGCACATTTTTATTGACATTCTGTTCGGGTGGCAGTCCGGGAATATGATTGATAAAAATGGCTAGATCATACTTTGAGCAATGAATTCTTTTCGTAAGGGTCAATTTCCAACGCTCTTTATCTAACCTGTAAAGTGCCCTGTCCCTTGAAGTCACAGGATAGGTTGGGATCCATTCTACAGATAGAGCTGGAAATACGTCCTTGAGAGTCCGCTCCATGTAGTAAGCTAATCCCCCCCTCCAAGGTTTGGCGACCAATAACACTTTAAATTTCACGAAAAATTCCCATCACTGAATTGACTTCACCTGACCAGATCCCGGTAGGCCTGCAACGTCCTCTCAACCATCTGTTCCAAACTAAAGTTCTCTTGGATAAAGGGCCGCAACTCTCCCCAGGATCTGTTAAGCGACTGATTAATTGCCTCTGCCAGCTTGCCAGGGTTTGCCGGTGGAACCAGGTAACCATTTATGCCTTGCTGAACAATGTCAACTACTCCACCATGCCTAGTAGCGACAACAGGCACATTCATAGCCAAAGCCTCTGCAGCTGTTCGCCCAAAACTCTCCGGTTTTTTGGAGGAGGAAACCACCACCGAAGACAATGAGAAAATTTCAGGGATACAGTGCTGACTCCCCGCAAAAACGATCCGATGCCCCTCAGGGTTGGAGTCTTTCAGGGATCTCAGTCGGGACTCATAATCTTCTTTTCCCTTTTGGGTTCCGCCTACAATCAACCCCACAACCTCAGGCTGTTGTTTTGATAATTGAGTTACTGCCTCAATAAAGGTTTCAAAATCCTTTAATTGGGTTAGACGGCCAACGGCCGTTACCACAGTCTTCCCTTTTAATCCAAATTCGTCCGAGAAGCTTGCTTTCCGATGCGCGTCAACCCTACCTGGATGGAAGTAGTTCAAATCTACCCCCCTGGGAACAATTCGGATTAGTCTATCAGGGGTGTGATAATGTTCTTGAATATACGTCTTAACGGCATTACTGACACAAATGACGCGGTTGGCTTTGGTCATAACACGGCTATAAGAACTAACACTGTTAAAACCATGCACTGTACTCACAATCGGGTACTCTCTGGCTACGCCTGAGATCCGAACCAGCCACCCAGGTATCCGGCTTCGAAAATGTACAATATCAGGAGCCTCGCTTTTTAGAATCTTTCTCAGGAGCAACGCACGGAATGGTGCAGAAAATGGGTTTTTGCTTGCGACATCCAATCGGATATGTTTACCCCCTCCTGATTCAATGTCCCCTTCTTGCCTTCCTCCAGCGCTGACGACAACACTTTGGTGCCCTCGAATAACAAACTCACGGTTTAATTCGACAACTCCTCGTTCAACGCCACCTTCTTCCAGACGGGGTAGAATTTGCACAATTTTCATAACTCCACCCTGGAAAAAATTGGAGCAAGTAAAACTTTTTCTCGAGCCTCTCCATGATCGAAATTAAAGAGATGAACCGCCCCTTTTCGTTCCAACGCCCCTAAGAATCTGTCAATTTTCTTACGCCTTGGATACCTATTAGGGAGGATATTCACAGCTGCACATCCACTGTTGACTGATTCACTCACCATTGAGGTCGAATCTTCAGTAATAAAAAGTCGATCGCAACGAAGAATCATATCTGGGACGGGATTCCCTTCGCAAGAATCAGAATAAAACGCCAAGTCAAACTCAAAATCTTTCAGCATCGTTTCGACTTGAGGCGATGTACGACGCGACGTTGATAAGACTTTGGGTTTTTCAGGAAATGCGTTAAAAATCCATTCCAACTGGCCCCGTAACCATTCCTCTTCCATTGGCTGCCCTTTAATATCTCCACCCACAACGACTCCTACCCACTGTTCGCTTGTTGTTCCAGTGAATATCTGCTGTCCCTCGACATAGCAAGCGTTCGTGGGGAGGGTGACAATATTAGATCGGACAGGCGGCGAGTCATGTTCCTGAGCAAAAATAGTATCGAAATTCAAACGGTACCCGCGCGGCATCATCATAGCGATGGACTTGGCCCCAAATTCACGCGCCAGTACCTTTGCAGGATAGTAGGTTCCCGAACCGCAAGAGACAATATAACTACAACTCTCAGGAATGGATATTGGCTGGAAACCAAAAGAGCTGTAGATTCCCAAACGATCCATAAAATAGCTCAACCAGCGGAAAAAAGAATTCCGAAATTGCACTGGGACAACCCTGTATCTCAGATTTAAGCTCTTTACAAACGCAAGCGACTGATTCAAATGTCCAGGCTTCCCGTCTGACAGAACCAGAGCTGAAGGTCTAGGAGTCGACAGGGCGCGCCTCCTCTACCAGCATAATCGGGATGCCATCCTTTTCCGGGAACCTTAAGCAACATTCCTGACACACCCAATCGGCCTCTATCTTTTGAACCGGCCCCTTGCATTTAGGACACGCCAGAAGTGCCGCCATACCCTCTTTTTCAAACTGAGTGTTGGATGGATTCATTGTATTTTCAATCACCTTTCGGGGAAACTTTGGGTCGTTCCACTCAAGCTCCAATGGCACGCTTACCAGAGGAACCCCGAGTTCTTTATCAACCAGCTTGACAAAATCCTTCTCTGTCGTGATGGCCACGTCGGCCGATACCGATTTCAGCCATCGACAGAGATCGACAACCTGTTTTTCATCGTACGGACAATGATCCTGCAGGGGGCGGACATCAACAAGCTCGACGTTACAATCGCTCAGGGCTGAAAAAAAATCGGCAGGTTTTGCAAGCCCGGCAAAAGCGACCACCCTTTTCTCTGAAAGACTCTGAAGCGCCTGCTTGCGCCCGTCCTTATCTATACCCCATTTCCCCAAACGATGACGAGATCGAACGCCCTTACCATCAACGGTCTCAGGAGAACAACGGGTGAGTATTGTCCCATCGGCCCGGACCTCCTGGTAACGCGGTTCCCGTAAGATGCCGGCCGGGAGGACCCTTCCGTTGCCGTAGGGATGAGTGCTGTCGAGCAGCAGAAGGTCCATATCCCGATGCACGGAGAGGTGTTGGAATCCATCATCAAGAAGAATCAGGGTGACTCCGAGGCTACATAGACGGGAAATCCCATCCGCCCTTTTTCTTGCCACCGCAACCCTGGCTTCCGGGTTTCTCCGAGCCAGCAAAAAAGGTTCATCTCCACACATTTCCGGTGGGACTTCGGGGCCTTGGCCGCCACTGACGATCAGGGCATCCCCGGTATAAGCTCCGCCAACCCCACGGCTAACGACACCGGGGGTCTCCCCCATGGCAATCGCAGCCTTCAACAGGGCATCAACCACAGGTGTTTTCCCTGTACCACCAACAACCAGATTTCCTACCGAAATAACCGGCACCGGTGCGCGATAGGTGCGAAAAACTCCCCACCTGTAGCCACAGGCCCGGAGGTTCATACAGGCACCGTACGCAACACCCAGCGGGGTCAGGGCCAAAACAAGTAACCTTTCCGCCAGACCCTCCGGGCCCTGTTCTCCGATCCGACGAAACTCTTCACCCAAGGATGGTTTCATCGGTTCTCCAGATAGGGTCTGAGAATCTTCATAGTCTCTTCGGTTGCCCCCGAGTTGCTTTCCAGTAGGGCTCTCCCCTTGGTCCCGAAAAGTTCGCACTGTTTGGAATCGTTGAGGAAGATCTTCAGCAGATCAAACAACTCCTCCAGGGTTTTTACCTGCAGGCCACCGCCAGCCAGAAGGACCTTCCGGGAGATATCTTTGAAATTCTGCATATTGGGGCCCCAGAGGACCGGTTTTCCGACAAGGGCAGCCTCAAGGATGTTGTGCCCCCCGATGGGAACCATACTCCCGCCGACAAAGACAATATCCGAACAGGCGTAAAGTCGGATCATTTCCCCCATAGTGTCGACCAGAAGGACCTCCCCCGCCTTGAGAGAAGGGGCGTTCTCCGCCAATTCACTGCGAAAACGAAAAGGAAATCCGTATTGCTTGAGAACACCGGCCACTGCCTGCTTTCGCTCAGGGTGGCGGGGAGCAAGAACAAGGATGACTTTCTGATCCGCCATCTGCAACCGGCGGAATATCCGTGCAATCTGCTCTTCCTCCTTATCGTGTGTACTTCCTACACACCAGATAGGGCAATCTTCAGGAAGCCGATAGGTTTCACGCCACTGTCGAATTTCCTGATCCGAGGGAAGAGGTTGCTGATAATCAAATTTGATATTTCCTGTCGGATGGATATCTTCCGTCCGGGCTCCAAGATGCTGAATCCGTCTGGCATCCCGCGATGACTGCATGCAAAGGTGGTTAAAGCGGCGCAGGGTGACACCCAAAAGGAACCGGACTCGGTGATATCGGGGGAAGGAACGGTCCGAAATCCGCCCGTTTACAAGGGAGATGGGGATCCTTCTGACATGGGCCAACCGGACAAGATTGGGCCAGATTTCCGTCTCAACAATCAGTATCAATGAGGGGTTAAGAATATCCAGGACGCGTTGCATCACCGGAGTGAAGTCAAAGGGGAAATAGATGCACTCATCGATCTCGGGGATGCTCCGAGCGGTACGGTGTCCGGTCTCGGTCACATTCGAGATCACCAAAACGGCTTCAGGATTTTCCTTCTTGATCGCACGGATGAGGGGGATCGCAGCCCTGGTTTCTCCAACTGAAACTGCGTGCAACCAGACAAGTGGACGATTCCCGTAGGTTGCGAATCGCTTCTGGGAAAGGAAACCGAAACGCTCGGCCATCCCCTGCCTGGGACTTCCCCGTCGGAAACAACGGAACAGGTCGACCGGCAACCAGACCACCATCACCAGCAAAAAAAGTATGTCGTATAGGAGAAACATCTTTTTGGATCAGTCGAATATCAGCCTATGGAGCATCACTGAATTGCATATCGTAGAGCTTCCGATACAGACCGCCACGCTCCAGAAGCTCTTCGTGCGACCCCTCATCTTCCAGCATCCCGGACTGTAAAACAAGGATTTTGTCCGCGTGCATGACTGTTGACAGCCGGTGAGCAATCACCAGGGTCGTTCGGTTTTCCATCAGGTTGACCAGAGCCTGCTGGACGACACTCTCACTTTCCGTGTCCAGGGCACTTGTCGCTTCATCAAGCACAAGAATAGGTGCATCGCGGAGAATCGCCCGGGCAATACACAATCGCTGCCTCTGCCCACCGGAAAGGCGAACGCCACGATCGCCGATGCGCGTCTCATAGCCTTCGGGCATATCCAGAATAAATTCATCGGCGAAGGCTTTTTGAGCAGCCGCCCTTACCTCGGAAGGGGTTGCCTCGGGACGTCCGTAACGAATATTGTTCAGCACGTTATCGTTGAAAAGAAACGTTTCCTGGTCCACGAACGCCAGCTGGCGCTTCAGGGAGTCCATGGTGTAACGCCGCAGGTCGATCCCATCCAGCAAGATCTCGCCGTGCTGAGGGTCAAAGAAACGACAGACGAGACTGGCGACCGTCGATTTTCCCGCGCCGCTGGGACCGACGAGAGCCACGATTTCACCCGATCTGGCTTCGAAACTGAGGTTCTGGAGGACCGGCTCATCTTTATAGGCAAAGGAGACGTTCTCGAAACGGATATCTCCCTGGACCTTGCCCGGAGACACGGAAGGCTGTTGGACCTCAAGATCCGACACTTCATCAAGAAGGTCAAATATCCTCTCAGCGGCTCCAACGGCATGTTGAAGTTTATTGTTGGTTTTGGCCAGCTTTTTCAGCGGTGTCAACATCATGATGATCGCCACAAGAATAGAAAAAAGCTGTCCCTGGGTAAGCTCCCCGTTCAGGGTACGATGGAATCCATACCAGATAACGGCGGCAATCCCAAAGGAGGTCAGAATGGCAACCATCGGAGAGGTCATTGCATCGTAGCGAATCGTTTTTTTCAGCAGGCTGAAGTAAGTCGTATTCTTCTCCAGAAAACCCTGGATTTCTTTTTTTTCCGTTCCAAATGACTTGATAACCTTTATACCGGAAAACGACTGCTCCAGAGCCATGGTCAGATCAGCCATCGCCCCCTGGCCCTTTTTGGTGTACCTTTTGATTCGACGGCCAATTTCAGACGCCGGGATAGCCACCAGAGGAATCGCCACAGTCGCCATGAGAGACAGTTGCCAGTCTGCGACATAGGCGACAACCAACAGACCGATAAACATCGCGCCATCCTGAACAAGCCCGACCACAACCTGAGAGATGGAGTACTGCATCAGACTGACATCATTCATGATTCGCGACAGCGTAACTGCCGAACTGTTGTCGACAAAAAACCGCATCGGAAGACCAAGCGTATTGGTATACATGGCGTTTCGCAGGTCTTTCACGACGTTCTGTGCAGAAAGCTGCAGGAAGTACTCCTGGAAAAACTTACCCATTCCGTTGATTGCCATTATCAGAACAGCGAACAGGGGGACCCACTTGATCAACCCCTGGTTCTTTTTGAGCAGCACAAGGTCGATCATCGGCTCTACCGCTTTGGCGATAACCGCGCTCGAACCCGCAACCACCAGGGAAGCCATCATCGACCCGAAGATCAGTTTCTTGTAAGGGGATATATAGCGAAGCAGTCGCTTGAAAATAACTCGGGTCTGCCCCTTGTCGGAGGTCTCACCCATTCAGCTTCTCCTCGTCGGCTAAGAGTTCCAACGCCATATCCGCCACCCGTTCACTGCTTCCGCCTTCACCCAGTTTTTCCGTCACACAGTGCAGGGCAGCAATCCGCTGCGTCCGATAAGACTCGTCATATAACAGCCTGTGGGCTTCTTCGGCCAATGCGGCCGGGGTTGCCGCATGTTGAATATATTCAGGAACCACACTGTCATCCGCGATGATATTGGGTAAACCGATGTACGGGACCTCTACCAGCCGCTTGGCAATCTCATACGTCAGAGGCGCCATCCTGTACACGATAGCCATAGGCGTATGGACCAGAGCCACCTGAAGGGTTACGGTCCCGGAAACAGCCAGAACGGCATCACAGCATTTTGCGACCTCATAGATATCTTGCGAAACCAGGTGCAGCCCCGGAACGCTTTCAGTCGCTGAGAACATCTCCCGAGGAAGATGAGCTGCCCTAGGTACCAGAAACCGCACGTCAGGGTTCTTTTCCCTAACAAGTCTGGCTGTTTCAACCAGTACAGGGAGGTTATACCGGATCTCCCCGACACGGCTTCCCGGGAATAATCCAAGAACCGAGTCTTTCGGGTTCAGAGCCAACTGGGTTTTGAGTTTGTCTTTACCCGGAGGTTCCGAAAAATCGTCCAGAAGCGGATGCCCGACATACCGGACATCAATCGCCTGCCCCTGGTAATAACCAGGTTCAAAAGGCAAGATCACGGCCATTTTATCGAACAGCCGTGCCATTTTTCGAACCCTCCCGGAACGCCAGGCCCAGACCTGCGGACTGACATAGTGGAGGACTTTCACGCCGGCCTTCTGCGCTTTCGCTGCAAGCTTCTGGTTGAACTCCTGAAAGTCGATGGTAATCAACAGATCGGGGGGCGAGGAAGAGAATAACTCCCTCTTTAACCGTTTGAACCCTTTATAGATCGGCCAGGCGTGCCGTAGAACCTCCACAAAACCCATGGCGGAAATTTCCTCCATAGGTACCAGGACCCGGCAGCCCTCGCGGATCATGGCGGGTCCCCCAGCTCCGAGAAACTCAAGGTGTTCGTCCTGTTTCCTCAAGGCAGAGATCAGGTTGGCCGCATGAATATCACCGGAGGCCTCTCCGGCAACGATCATGACCTTCCGTGTTGTTTTCTGCGCCTGCGCCATCCCTAGGTCCCGATTCGCAAAAAAGTCAGGCGAGGTAAAAGCCTCGCCTGAAAGATCGTCTTTCGAATTGCCGACTAACGGGCAATCCCACGCTCACTATCACGAATAAACCGGCAAAAATGTTCAACCGGTTCCACTCCGGGATACTCCGCCTCAATATCATCAAGGGCTTCTTCAAGCTTCAAACCGGCCCGATAAACCTTTTTAAAGGCCTGTTTCAGTGCTTTTACGTCCGAATCTCCAAAACCGCGCCGTTTAAGCCCGACCTGGTTGATGGCCACTGGAACCGCGCGGTCCCCCTGACCGATCACGTAAGGCGGTATATCCTGAGCCACCATCGATCCACCGCTCAGCATGGCATGGGCACCGATGCGGGTGAACTGATGAACAGCGGACAGACCTCCCAGAATCGCATTGTCCTGAACAATGACATGCCCGGCCAAGGTGGCACCGTTGGCGAGAATGACACGGTTTCCTACACGACAGTCGTGCGCAACGTGGGAATTGGCCATAAAAAGATTATCGCTCCCGACGACGGTTTCTCCTCCACCGTCACCCGTTCCGATATGGAGGCTCGAGAATTCACGAATGGTGTTCCGGTCACCGATAATCAGCCAGGCTTCTTCTCCCTTGTATTTGAGATCCTGAGAGATCGCACCAACGGACGAAAACTGAAAGATCCGGTTTTCTTTCCCAATCCGAGTCCATCCTTCGATAACGGCATGAGGACCAACTGTCGTCCCGTCGCCGATTTCCACATTGGGACCGATAACCGCATAGGGACCGATACGAACATCCGTACCGATGTTTGCTTTGGGGTCGATGATCGCTGTTGGATGGATCATAATTGCACCTTCCAAAGAGGGTTAACGGTCGGCAAAGGTGGCTTTCAGTGTGGCTTCTGCAACCAAGGCATCTTCCACAAAAGCTTTGCCGTTAAAAACGTAGATACCCCTCCGGCAGGACACCATTTCCAGTTCCATCCGCAGAACATCGCCAGGACGTACGGGTTTGCGGAACCGGGCTTTATCGATACCGACGAAATAAGTCACCTTATTTTTCTCAATATCGTTGGCTACCATGGAGAAAACACCGCCAACCTGAGCCATTCCTTCAACAATAAGCACCCCGGGCATAATGGGATGCCCCGGGAAATGGCCCTGGAAAAAAGGCTCGTTGATCGTGACATTTTTGTAGCCGGTCACCGTCCCCTTTTCCACCTCCATCTCTACCCTGTCCACCAGAAGAAAAGGGTAGCGATGAGGTAGGTATTCCATGATTTGCATCGTATCCAAATTCATTCTTCTTTACCTTCCCGCACCTTTTTCAGTGCGTCCAACTCCTGTTTAAGGTTCTGCATATCACGGTACAGATCCGGAAGTTTATTGATGATCTGGGTTGTTTTCAGCCACCTTCGGTGGGGGATCGCTGGCGCCCCAGAAACGACCTGGTTCCCTTCCGTATTCGAAGCCAGGGCCCCTCTGGCGCCGACCATCACATTGTCCCCGACATTGACATGTCCAACGGCGGCTGCCTGACCGCCAAAGGTACAATGTTTTCCGATCCGGGTGCTGCCGGCGATACCGACCTGTGAAACAAGAATACTGTCTTCACCCACATCAACGTTATGAGCGATCTGCACAAGATTATCGATCTTTGTACCGCGTCGGATACGTGTTACTCCCATAGCGGCCCGGTCAATGCAGCTGCAGCTTCCGATTTCCACATCATCTTCTAGATGCACGATCCCCACCTGAGGAATCTTGTAGTAACTCTGGCCGTCTGGAGCATAGCCGAATCCATCCGAGCCGATAACGGCTGAGGGTTGAAGAATAACCCTGTCCCCAAGAACACATCTTTCCCGAACAACGGCATTGGCGTGAAGAAGACAGTCAGCACCGACTTCAACCCCCTCATAAAGAACCACTCCGGGGAACAGTTGTGTCTTCTCACCGATGCGGACCCGCGGCCCGATAACGACACCAGGGGCAACGGAAACGCCCTCCCCCAGAATGGCGGTAGGGTCTACCTGTGCTCCGGGCTGGATTCCGACCACAGCCTCACCAGGGCCGTGGAAAGCTTCCACGACCTTGGCAAAGGCTAAATAGGGGTTCGAGCAGACGATGAGATCTTTCCCGGGGAATTCAGCACCCGGGGGGACGATGACAGCCGATGCTTTAGAGGTTCCTACCTTGCCCCGATATTTGGGGTTGGCCAGAAAGGAGATGTCCCCCTCTTCAGCCTCATCCAGGGGCCGAATTCCTTGAATCTGTAATTGGGGGTCCCCCTTCACAGCCCCGCCTACGATCGCGGCCAGTTCTGCCAGAGTTGCCATATACACCTCGGATGACTATTTCTTCTTGGTCGCGTTGTAAATCCCGATGACCTTATCCGTAATATTGATGGCCTGATCCGCATAGAGGACATGGCTTTCCTGCTTTTCGAGAATCAGTGTGTACCCCTCTTTTTTCCCCATATCCTGAACAACTTTCAAAATTTCATTGATAATTCGACTAGAGACAGCTGCGTCTTCTTGCCGGAATTCTTGTTGAGAGTCTTGTGCCAGAATTTGGAACTCTTTCACTTTTCTCTTAAATTCACGTTCCTTTTGAGCTTTTTTCTCGGGGCTAAGCATGACGCTCTGTTTTTCAAGTTCCACCTTCATATCCTTCAGCTTTTTATCTTCCAGCTGAAGTTTAGCCTTTAGCTGCTCAGCCTTTTTTTCCATCGTTTGCCGACCGGCTTTGCCTTCCTCGGATTCCGTCAGAATTCTTTGTAGATCGATATAGGCAATTTTATTGGCGGCCATGACAGTCGATGTAGCGAGAAACAAGCCAGCCACAACAAGAATAAAAAGTCTTTTCATAAAACGCTCCTTTGTATCAGTGAGTATTTTTCAAATTAATAAAACGTACCGAAGGAAAACAAAACCTGGCCCGATTCCTCATTACCTTCGGGCGCGAGATTAAACCCGTATCCAACCCTGAACGGTCCAAACGGGCTTTTCCAGAGGAGTTCAAAACCTGCACTGTAACGGAGGTCTTTGCCGAAATCCCCGACATCGCTCCAAGCATTGCCCACATCGAAGAAAAGCACCCCCCGAATAGCCGATTCACGATGGATGTGGAAGATATAATCAAAATTGGCATAAGCTTGAGTATCACCACCGATAAAACTGTTCCCGCTTTTGGGTCCGACCTCACGGGTATCAAACCCACGTAAAGTGCTCATCCCACCAAGATAAAACCGTTCGTCAATAGGGACGCCATCATCACCATAATCAAATACATGCCCTATCTGGGTATGTGCAGTAAAGACAGTATCCCATTTGAGAGGGAAGAAGTGACGATAGCTTGCCAAACCTTTCACAAACTGATCGTCTCCCCCCAAACCTGCAACCTCCAGGGACAACCTGCTCAGACTCCCTTTTTTGGGTTCTAATCTGTAATCACGTGTGTCCCTTACGAATGCAGCCGTCAACGACGAAAGGGTTGATTTCCCCTCAAAATCTTTGATCTCCTGGGCGGCATTGGTATCAATTTCGGAGATATCTTTACTTTCAAAATTGTAGATATAGGTGTTTCGCCAGTTTTCATTTAAGCCCCACCCTAACTTCAATTTCACCCCGGTGGCCGCCCGGGTAAATTCATCCCATTCACTTTCTGTTTTATAGATTTCAGCTCCGGCGGTCAGATTATAATCCAAGAAATAAGGGTCGGTAATTCCAATTCGGTAAGTGCTGTCCTCTTCCCCAATTGACCCACTGGCGATAACACGGAGACCATGCCCCAAAAAATTATTTTCCATCAACGATGCTGTAGCAACAAACCCTTCGGCCGTATCGTAACCACCACCGATCGAAAAGTTCCCGGTGCTTTGCTCCGTCACCTCAACGTTGATGTCGGTGTAGCGCAGATCCTTTGTCGGCTTGGTGGAGACACCGACCTCCTCAAAATATCCGGTATTTCGGATCTTATTCCGGGTTCTCTTTAGTTTGGTGGCGTTGTACAGATCCCCTTCCTGCAGCTGGACCTCTCGCCGGACGACTTTGTCCAAAGTCGTTTCGTTCCCCGAGATATTAATTCGGTTGATATACACCTGTTCACCTTGCTCAATATCCAGTGCAATATCCACACGCTGATCTGAATCCCGGATCTGTAGTAACGGGCTGACATTGACGTATGCATAACCACGATCCGCAAGAAGGTCGTTAACAGCCACAATCGATTTCCGAAGCTGGGAACGGTCAAAGACCTCATCCTTTTTCAATGTGATGCGATCCAGAATTTCCTGCCGGGTCGCGGCAAACTCCCCTCGGACCTCAATACTACCCATAAAATACTGTCGACCCTCTTCAATTTCGAACAGAAGATCGAGACTGCGTCCGTCAGCATGGGGCGTAATGATCGGCTGTCGAACTTTGACCTGAAGAAAACCATGATTTTTATACACGTTTTCAAGAGCAGAGACGTCAACCGCCACCATTTCCTCAAGGTAGGTACCGGTACCTGTCAAAAAGGAAAGAAACCCTTTTTCTTTCGTCTGCATCGCCTCTTTAAGTTCATCTTCGGAAACCTGTTTATTTCCATCGAAGCGAATCTTCTTCACATGCGCCTTTTTCCCTTCCTCAATCTCAAAAATCAATTCGGAGGCGCCGGGAAACGAATCGTCGACAGACCATTTCACAATGGCTGACCAATACGCCTTGGAGCGATATTTAGCGCGAAGTTGATCCACTGAACGAAGGACTTTCTCGCGGTCAAAGACAAAGGGTACTGTCAATTCAGAAGCCTTGGTCAGAGCGTCCCGCCCGAGTTTTTTATTTCCTTGGAAGGTAATCTTCCGGATCAGGTCTTTTTCCTTAACGGTAAAAACGAGAGTGCTTAGTCCGTTGATCTCTAAGATACTCGCCTGGACATCTTCGAACTGATCAAGCCGGAAGATGGCCCGAATATCACGATTAACGTCTTCAATGGAGATTTCCTGGCCGGGGGTAATGGAAAGAGCATTTTTGATGATAGCCGAATCGACCCGTTTATTCCCCTGCACCTGAATATCGGCCACAAAGGTTCCGGCCAGTACGGAAGGCACCATGAAAAACAGGGCAATCAATACACCAACAAGAGAACGCCAACACATAGAATTTTCTCCCTGAAAGGCAGTCATCACCTTAAGACAGACACCCATCGACCATATGAACCACCCGATCCATAGCTGAGGCAAGTTCGCCACTGTGAGTGACAATCACCATGGTCAACCCTTTTTCTTCATGGAGCCGATTTAAAAGGGCGAGAATATCCGATGATGTTTTACTGTCCAAGTTTCCGGTAGGTTCATCCGCCAAAAGGACCCTGGGTTGCAGGCTCAGGGCGCGGGCAATGGCAACCCGCTGCTGTTCCCCGCCGGAAAGGGCCCCCGGTTTGTGATTCAGCCTGTGCGACAGCCCTACTTCCTCAAGAAGCGCCCTTGCGTCCTGCTGGGTTTCACGAGATGGCCTCCGGGCAATCATCCCGGGCAACATAACATTTTCCAATGCCGAAAACTCGGGCAATAACTGATGGA
Organism: Thermodesulfobacteriota bacterium; assembly: GCA_028282145.1. GTDB lineage: Bacteria > Desulfobacterota > Desulfuromonadia > Desulfuromonadales > Geopsychrobacteraceae > JANQIN01. The sequence continues at coordinate 17,906 of JANQIN010000087.1, forward strand.
ACTGAAACACAAATCCAATAGAGCTGTTCCGGAACCGATCCAGCAAACCGTTTTCGAGCGAGAAGATATTCTCCCCATCAAAAGTCACCGTCCCCTCCGTGGGACGATCCAAACCACCCAGAAGGTGCATAAGGGTGGTTTTCCCGCTTCCGGAAGCTCCGACAATTCCCAAACGCTCGCCGGAACGGACTTCCATATCAATCCCTTTTAACACCTCCACCTCTCCGTGGGGAGTCTCAAAGGTTTTTCGGAGGGCCAGCGCTTTAATCATCGCTGTATCATTCATAGCGCAAGGCTTCCGCAGGATCCATCTTGGCTGCTCGCCAGGCTGGATAGAGAGTGGCCAACAGAGAGATGATCATAGCGACAACGGCAATAATCACCACATCTTCAGGCTGGGTTACCGACGGAAAATGATCCATCCCGTACACGGCCCGATCAAAGATTTTGATATTGAAGGTCCGTTCAAGCCATTTGATGAGCCCATCGGCATTGGTGGCCAACAGGACACCGAAGGTTGTGCCGATGGCTGTTCCAAGCGTGCCGATAATAAAGCCTTCCAGGACAAAGATCTTCATCACACTGCGGGAAGTGGCTCCCATGGACCGCAAGATAGCGATGTCTTTATGTTTTTCCATCACGACCATAATGAGGGTCGTCGCAATATTGAAGGCTGCAACCAGAACGATAATCCCCAGGACGATAAAAAGGCCCAACTTTTCAAGTTTCAGCGCCGCAAGAAAAGAACCGAAGAGATCTTGCCAGGCACGCACGGAAAAAGGAAACGGATATTCGTTCCTCAAAGCGTCGGCAACAGTAAGGCTGCTGTCAAAATCGTCGACGTTCACCTCAATACCGCTGGCCTCACCTTTTGAATCAAAAAAATCCTGCGCCTGGGAGAAGCCGATGTAAGCATAATAGCTGTCGACAAAACTGCTTTGAGATTCGGAGATGGCAATGACCCGGAAAGGTTTCATTTTGGGAATCATGCCAAAAGGTGTGATGGTGAACATCGGTGGGATAACGTTGACCTTATCTCCTACCGCCACCCCGAGATTAGTGGCGGTCGGCATGGCTAGCACAATTCCCGGGAGGCTGGCCTTTTTGTCGTAGAGAAGGTCCACAACAGGCTTCTTGTCAACAGTCAGAAATGACTGACCAAAAATTTTATGGTCCGACAGTACCCCTTTCACATTCGCTGCAGCCACATTTCCCTGCGAAAGGATCATCGCCTCTCTGGCGACATAGGGCGCCACTCCCACCACGTGAGGAAGCGTCCGGGCCTTTTCAGCCACAGCCTCGTAATCTTTGATTCCCCCAGTGTAATTCTGCACCAGAACGTGGGGAACGTTTCCAAGGATCTGCTGTCGTACCCCGTCATGAAAACCGGTCATGACCGACATGACCAAGATCAGGGCAGCAACCCCCAGGGCGACCCCGGCAATGGAGATAAACGAGATAACAGAAATAAAGGTCTGTTTTCTTTTCGCCCGCAGGTAACGCAGGCTTACAAACCACTCAAAGGTCATCGGTTGTCCTTAAGGCCTGACGAATCAGGCCGACTCACGTCGCAATTGAGGAAACAGGATAACGTCGCGAATGGAAGCGGAATCGGTCAGGAGCATCACCAGTCGATCAATACCGATCCCCTCCCCGGCTGTCGGGGGGAGCCCGTACTCCAGCGCTCGGATGTAATCTTCATCCATGGCATGGGCTTCTTCGTCTCCCGCTTCTTTTTCCCGGAGCTGTGCTTCAAAGCGTTCTTTTTGATCCACCGGATCATTCAACTCCGAAAAGGCGTTAGCCAGTTCGCGGCCGACAATAAAAAGTTCGAAGCGATCGACAACATCCGGATTCCGATCGTTCTTACGCGACAGGGGAGAGACCTCGGTCGGATACTCGGTAATAAAGACCGGGTTCCAGAGTTTGGGCTCGACCAGTTCATCAAACAGCTCGGTGAGCAGTTTCCCATGACCGATCGGCCCCTTGATCTCCAGGCCGATATTGGCGGCGATATCAAGGCAGCGCTGGTGATCCTCCAGAACCGCAGCTTCGACCCCACCATAGCGAACAATGGATTCTTTTAAGGTCAGACGTTCCCAGGGGGGTGTCAAATCCACCTCTTTACCGCCATAAGTAATGACAGTGCCTCCGCAGACCTTTTGGGCGACCTCACTGATCATTTTCTCGGTGAAATCCATCAGGTCATGGTAGGTGGCATAGGCCCGGTAGAACTCCATCATCGTGAACTCCGGGTTATGCTGGATGGAGATGCCTTCGTTGCGGAAGTTCCGATTGATCTCAAACACTCGGTCGAAACCGCCCACCACCAGTCGTTTCAGATAAAGTTCGGGAGCAATGCGAAGGAACAGGTCCATTTTCAAGGTATTGTGATGGGTCGTGAACGGGCGGGCCGTCGCACCGCCGGCAATGGGATGCATCATCGGTGTTTCCACCTCGAGATACCCATCGGCCACCATCGCTTCACGAATCAGATTGATAATAAGACTCCGTTTGCGAAAAGTCTCCTGCACCTCGGGATTGGTCATCAGGTCCAGGTAACGTTGACGGTACCTGGTTTCCACATCGGTCAGTCCATGCCATTTCTCCGGGAGCGGAAGTAAAGATTTGGTCAACAGGCGCAACTCGTTTGCCCTGAGAGAAAGTTCACCCTTTTTGGTCCGAAAAGGGGTCCCGACAATGCCGACCACATCGCCGATATCGAGCTTCCGGTACAGAGAAAAGGTCTCTTCCCCCAGAGCATCCTTGGCCACGTAAATCTGAAGGCGCCCACCGCCATCCTGCAAAGAGATAAAAGCGGCTTTCCCGAAATCCCGTCGGGCCATCACCCGACCGGCAAGACGGTACTCGGTCGTGCACCCTTCAAGAGTTTCAGCGTCCTGTTCTCCATGCGCTTCCACAACGACGGCACTGTCATGAAGGACCTGGAAGTCGTTGGCATAGGGATTAACCCCTTCAGCCAGGAGTTCCTCCCGCTTGCCGCGGCGTTGTATCAACAGGTCACTTTGCTCTTCCATCAGTCGTCTGTTCCTTTCACGATCAAACATAGGGAAAGGGCCGCGTAGGCCCTCTCCTGGATCAAAATTGATTGCCGGGGGAAGCGTTTTCGCCCTCACTTAACAGATACGCTTCGATAAAACCATCCAAATCTCCGTCCAGAACGGCATCGGTATTCCCGACTTCGTGTGAAGTGCGGTGGTCTTTGACCATCCGATAGGGGTGCAGGACATAAGACCGGATCTGGCTTCCCCAACCGATTTCTTTCTTTTCACCGGCGAGAGCATCTGCTTCTTCCTCTTTCTTTCGAAGCTCCTGCTCGTAAAGTCTGGCTTTCAATTGTTTCATCGCCGTGGCACGGTTCTTGTGCTGCGAGCGCTCACTCTGACAAGCCACCACAATCCCCGTAGGCATATGGGTAATACGGATGGCCGAATCGGTCTTGTTGACATGCTGGCCACCGGCACCGCTGGCCCGATAGGTATCGACTTTCAGATCCTTTTCCTCAACCTCGACCTCAACATCATCATCCAGTTCAGGAAACACAAACACGGAAGTAAAAGAGGTGTGACGTCGTGCACTGGAGTCAAAAGGCGAGATGCGTACCAGGCGATGAATGCCGTTTTCCGCTTTCAGAAAACCGTAGGCAAATTCTCCATCCACCGTAAAGGTGCAGGATTTGGTCCCGGCCTCTTCACCGGCGTTGTATTCGGTCAGTTCCGCTTTAAAGCCTTTTCGCTCACACCAGCGAAGATACATGCGCAAGAGCATATCGGCCCAATCCTGAGCCTCGGTACCACCTGCCCCGGCGTTGATACTGACAATTGCGTTGCTGGAATCATGAGGCCCGGAAAGCATGCGGGAAAATTCCATCTGATCCACAGCCTGGACAAGCTCCGGCAGGGAGGCTTGAACCTCTTTCAGGGTCTCTTCATCTTCCGACTCTTCACCAAGCTCTACCAGAACCTGCAGGTCTTCAAGTTGCCCGAATGCGGACTCCCAGGATTCAACTGTTTTCTGGAGTTGAGTTCGTTCCCGTAAAAGGTCCTGCGCCTTATCGCCCTGATCCCAGAAATCAGGCATGGCGATCTCGGCCTCCAGTTCGGAAACGCGTTCCTTTTTGACGTCTAAGTCAAAGATACCTCCGCAACTCGTTGAGTTTTATCTGAAGATCGTTCAAGGTTTCTTTTTCGTCGCGGAACATAAACATCATCCTCCTCAAAGATTCAAGGGAGTATATACGAGAAGCACCGGGACACACAAGCTGAGAGTGGCCCTTTTAAACAGAGAAAACGGCCGATCTTTCAATCGGCCGTTAAAGGAATAACTTCTGGCGAAAATTTCGCTGTATGGAAGAGGTGTCAGGTCTTCTTTTTCTTCTGGCAGGTAGAGCAGATTCCGTAGAGATCCAACCGGTGTGACTCCATCTTGAAGCCGTGATGATCAGCGATGACACCCTGAAGCCGCTCGATTTCGGAATCTTCAAATTCGACGATAGATCCACAGGTCGTACAAATCAAATGATCGTGGTGATCTTCGGCATGAGCCGGTTCATATCGCGTCTGTCCGTCACCAAAGTTCCGTTCCTCGGCGATGCCACATTCGGCAAAGAGTTTGAGGGTGCGATAGACGGTGGCATACCCGATCTTGGGGTGGTCTTCCCGGATCTGCAGGTAAAGCTCTTCCGTCGAAAGATGTTCTTTAACCCCAAGAAAGGTTTCAAGAATAATTGCCCGTTGCTGCGTGGATTTAAGACCTCGTTGGGTCAGACATTGTTTAAAATATTCGCGGGTTTCCACAGCCACCTCCAGTTGACTTTGATTTTCAACCATAGGGGATGGGAATACCATCTGTCAACAGCAGACTAGGACAGCGGGAAGATACGATACATATAGCTGGTCAATTTGCCGAACTGGTCGAAGAACAGGAGAACCCCTGCGATCATCAACAATGCACCGGTGAAGATCTCAATGATCCGAATGTAGCGACGTGCCTTATTGAAGAAATTAATGAAGCTGTGGAACAACACCCCCGCGGCAAGAAAAGGGATTCCCAGGCCGATGGAGTAGACGGCCAACAGCCAGGTGGAACGCGTGACACCCCCGCCTTCAGTCGCCGCCAGGGTTAGAATAGAGCCGAGAATCGGGCCGATACAAGGGGTCCAGCCGGCAGCAAACGCCAATCCGACAACCAGACTGCCCAAAAACCCATGCGGCTTGTGATGAACATGAACCCGCTTTTCGCCGAGAAGGAATCGGAACCGGAAGATGCCGGAGAGATGAAGGCCGAACAGGAAAATCAGTAATCCACCGACCTTCTGCAGCCAGGACAATTTTTCCATGATGTTGGCCGAGGCAGCACCAGCAAGGGCGCCCAGACCGACAAAAACGATCGAAAACCCCAGAACAAAGGCCAGAGAGTGGAGAAAAATGGTCAGACGGACTTTGGCCGTCGGATGCTCGGAATTCAACTGGCCGAATGAGAGCCCGGTGATATAGGACAGATAGGATGGAATGAGCGGCAGAACACAGGGGGAAAAAAAGGAGGCATGTTGATCAGAACGGAAATACGCCGCTACACG
>JANQIN010000119.1 GCA_028282145.1 Thermodesulfobacteriota bacterium
GAATGTCGAGAAGGCATTGTGAAGCATTCATCGGACTACGACAAAGCCCTGACGCCGGACCTCCAGCGATATCGGCCGGAGGAGAGGGGAACCCTTGAAGCACAGATTATCGATCTGGCCGATGAAATCGCCTATAACAACCATGACATCGATGATGGGCTGAAGGCGGGATATATCCAGCTCGAGGATCTTTCCCGACTGGGGCTCTGGCAGGAATGCTGGGATAGGGTAGGGGCTCTGCATCCCGGGATTGCAAAGAAGCGACGTATCCTGCAAACAATCAGTTACCTGATCGGTTACCTGATCAACGATCTGGTAGAAACCACCCTCAAGGGAATTCAGCAACGACAGATTCGCGATCTGGATCAGGTCCGTGCCCTGCCTTCCAATCTGATTCAGCTGAGCAATGAAACCTGCATAAAAAACAGGGAGTTAAAGAAGTTTCTTCACGAAAAGCTTTACCGTCATTACAAGGTCGAGCGTATGCGCATGAAAGCGGAGCGTTTTCTAACGCAGCTGTTTGAGGCCTACAGCGCCAACCCCACCTTACTGCCGACCGAATACCAGCAACGGTATGCGAATATCGGTGTGGAACGAACCATCTGTGACTATATCGCCGGCATGACCGATCGGTACGCCCTGGACGAGTATCAACGGTTGTTCGATCCCTACACCAAAGCCTGAATCAGGGGAGTTTGATCTGCGGTTCTTCCGCAGCACGGTAGAGCAGGATGGTGTTGCCCAGGATCTGGGCCACCTGGGAACCTGTTTTTTCCGCCAGCGAAGCCGCGACGTCCTTGCGGTCCATCATGCACCCTTCCTGGATCTTTACCTTGATCAGCTCATGGCTGTCCAACTGCAACTCAACCTCAGCCAGCAGCCGATCCTCGATCTCGTTTTTTCCGACCCGAACGACCGGCTTTAATTTATGCCCCAGCCCGCGAAGATGGCGGACCTGTTTCCCTGTCAGTTTTTCCATGATGTGCCTTCCGCAGTAAGAATATCGTTTCCGGTGCCTTCCAGACGCCTCATCGCCGACCGGTTGGCAAGGAACACGCCCCCCAGAATCAAGAGACCACCCAACACCAGTTTAGGGGCTAACGGTTCCCCCAAAAAGAGCATACCGGTCGCAACACCGACCGGCGGTATACCATAGAGCAAGTTGGTATGCGCCGTCACCCCTAAAAAAGGCAGGGACCAGTTCCACCACTGATACGCCAGCACCGAACAGAAGATTCCCAGAAAAAGAACCCCGACCCAGGAACCGACCGAAGGCCATTGAAAAGGGACCACCAGGGCCTCTACAACGGCCAGAGGGAGAAAGGTAAGGGTGCCGACAAGCATCAGACGTGCTGTTAGAAAGAGGTTGGGGTAGCGCCCCGACAGGTGCTTTACCGTATACGTGTAGCCGATCCACGACAGCGAAGCGCCCAGCACGAGGAGATCTCCCAGAAGACTGCTTCCGTCCTCACCACCTCCCGTCCCCAGGAGAAGGTAGACCCCCCAGAAGGCGGCAATGGACCCCAGAGTGGCCATCCAGCCGGGCCAACGCCGTTTCAGGGCCGATTCGGTCAGCAGGGTGAGCAGAGGGATTGTGGCGATAATCAGGGTGGCATGGGACGCGGTGGTGTATTTCAGCCCGGCGTTCTCAAAGGCGTAGTACAGTGTAATACCGCAGAGGCCCAGCCCGAGAACCGCCCAACGGTCTTCAGAGCGGACCTTTAGCGTCGGATACCGACGGCGGATAATGGGGAAAAGTAGCGCCGATGCCAGGGAAAACCGAAGAAAGGCGATGGTCATCGGGGGAATCTCAGCCACGGTTGCCCGAGTCACGGCAAAGGAGACACCCCATATAACGACCACAGCCACGGCAGCCAGAAGAGGCAAGAGCTTTAATGATTGTTGATTGTTTTCCTGGGTCATTGTCAGTCACGAAAAAAGGACGCCCCCATTGAGGGCGCCCTTCGTTTTTAAATAACAGAGGTCAATCAAAGAACCTGATTGAGGAACGCCTTGGTCCGTTCTTCGCGAGGCTCGGTAAAGAAGTGCTCGGGGGTCCCGACTTCGACCACCTTACCCTGGTCCATAAAGAGGACGCGGTCGGCCACTTCCCGGGCAAAACCCATCTCGTGGGTCACGACAACCATGGTCATCCCTTCCCGGGCGAGAGCCTTCATAACATCCAGGACTTCGCCGACCATTTCGGGGTCCAGTGCCGAAGTCGGTTCGTCGAACAGCATCACCTTGGGGTCCATTGCCAATGCCCGGGCGATCGCCACCCGCTGCTGTTGTCCGCCGGAAAGGCGGGAAGGGTACTCGTTTTCCTTTTCCCCGATACCGACCTTATCCAGCAATTGCCGCGCCTTGTCCTCCGCTTCCGCCTTGGACCGCTTGCGAACTTTCAACTGAGCCAGGGTGACGTTTTCCAGGACGGTTTTATGGGGGAAAAGATTAAACTGCTGGAACACCATCCCCACCTCGGCCCGAACCTTGTTCAGATCGGTTTTCTTGTCCGCCAAATCGATGCCATCGATGACGATATGGCCGTCGTTAAAGGCTTCCAGGCCGTTGATACAACGCAGGAAGGTCGATTTACCCGACCCGGACGGACCGATAATCACCACGACTTCGCCTTTGGCGACTTCCGTGGAAACTCCGTCAACAGCCCGTACCGTGACTCCGCGGCCGTGAAAAATCTTCTGAACGTTTTCCGCTTTAATCACTGACCGCAAGCCTCCGTTCCATATAAAATACCAATTGAGAAAGCACAGAGGTCACTATCAGGTACATGGCAGCGACCACCAGCCATATCTCAAATGTGGCAAAGGTACTGGTGATAATTTCCCGGCCGGATTTCGTCAGGTCGGTGATGGCGATCACCGAAACAAGCGACGAATCCTTGATCAGGCTGATAAACTGCCCCGAAAGAGGGGGCAGAATCCGCTTAAATGCCTGAGGCAGAACGATGTAAACCATATTCTGCAGTGCGGACATCCCGAGAGAGCGTGCCGCTTCGGTCTGTCCCCGAGGCACCGACTGGATACCAGCACGGAAGATCTCGGCCACATAGGCTCCGGCAAAGATTCCCAGCGCACAGACCCCAGCCATATTTCTCCCGACATCAAAAACGGTCGCGATAAAAAAGTAAGCGATAAATATCTGCACCAGCAAAGGCGTTCCACGAATAAACTCGACATAGATCGCGGACAGGGATCTTAATACATAATTGCGGGAGATTCGGGCCAGACCGGCAAGGAGTCCCAGTGCCAGGCCCAGGACGGAAGCGCCTGCCGAAATCCAAAGTGTGGTCATGAGCCCGGTAAGAAGGGGCCCGATTCGCCAATACTTCTGAAAGCCGATGGTGTCGCCTTCAAAGAGACTTTCACCTTCGCTGACCTTCAGGGTCTCGGCATCGATGGTCTGGACCTCTGTCTCCCCGGTCTCGGACCGCAGAGTGACATGGATCAGATCGCCCTCGGGGTTAAAGGAGTCTACTGTCCCGTCAAAGGGAATCTTTCGGGCTTCTTCGGCGTGATAAACAAAATATTGAGGGACCCTGTACCAGCGCCATTCGTAGTCGATCCGTTTGACGGCACCCCAGATACCGGCGGCCATCCCCAAAAGGATGACCGCCAGCACCAGTTTCCAGGCCCACAGTTTCTCTGTGGAATTCAACGTTTTCAACCTTTGGTTACTGAATTTCTTTCATCCAGGCGTCGTCCTGGAACCACTTACGGTAAATCTTGTCGTAGGTACCGTCGTTCTTCACCTGGTTCAGGAAGTTATTCAGCCAGTTGATAAAGTCGTAATCACCTTTGCGAACGGCCCATGCCAGAGGTTCGTAGGTGAAAGATTTGTCAAGGTGGACCAACTTGCCCTGTCCGCGCTGAACAAAGGCAGCGGCATTGTAGGGAAGGTCGTAAATGAAGGCATCAACCTTGCCATTCACCACTTCCAGAACACCTTCCTGCTCGGTTTCGTAGGAGATATATTTGGCCTTGGGGATCATGCGCTTGGTGGCTTGCTCGCCAGTGGTCCCCAGTTTGGAGGCAACAGTGTACTTGGGATCGTTCAGGTCCTTGTAAGATTTGACTTCACCGGCAACCTTCTTATTGATGAGAATCGTCTGACCGATAACAATATAGGGGTCGGCGAAGTTGATGCTCAGATTGCGCTGCTGGGTCAGGGTCATGCCGGACATGATGATGTCGAACTTCTTGGTCATCAAGGAAGGGATGATGCCGTCCCAGGCGGTCGAAACCAGTTCCAGTTTGACGTCCATAGCCTTGGCCATTCGCTTGGCCATATCGACATCGAAACCGATGATTTCACCTTTTTGGTTGGTCAGTTCAAAAGGCATGTAGCCGGGTTCCATCCCGACGCGCAGAACACCACGCTTCTGAATCTCTTCCAGGGCACCCGCCATAGCAACGCCGGCAGTCAGGGAAACGGCTGCCATCAGGGCAACACACAAAAGGGCCAGTCTTTTCATAGTACACTCCTTCATCGATTGAAATAACCACCCTTCAGGGTGGGAGGGGGCATTCAGTAGGACTTGCCTTCGTCCAGCAGCTCCTCAATGATCATCCGTGTTCCTTTGCATGCGGCATTTTCACATTCGGGAAGGTCGTCAATAGGAAGATACACGATTTTCCGTCGACGACACTTCGGGCAAACCAATTGAACTGGCTCGTTTTTTCCACGCATGCTTGACACTCCACCCGATCCGTTGCACAGTGCATTCACTTTTTCGGAAGAGAAAACATTAGCATAGCCGTACAGGTGGTACAACAAGTAAAAACCAAGCTTCGTACTCGGGAAAACGGCTTTTTTTATCGGAATGATCCTGGATGCAAAACAGATACCCAAGGCGCTACCTCGCAGAATTTATCCTGATTACCGTTACCGTCTTCTGGGGAGGCACTTTTCCTCTTGTCAAAGAGGCCATTGCCGACCTGCCGGTATTGGCGTTTCTCTGGATCCGGTTTGCTTTTGCGGCAGCCCTGCTCCTTTTATGGGCAGGACCGGCGAATATCCTCCGTCTCGGTAAGAAAGGCTGGACCAAGGGTGTCGCCCTGGGAACCCTCCTTTTTGCCTCCTACGCCTTTCAAACGTATGGACTTGACCTGACCACATCCGCCAACTGTGCCTTTGTCACCGGGCTGAACGTCGTTTGGGTGCCGTTGCTCGCCGGGCCACTTCTTGGAAAACCGGCTGGCCCCGGAAGCAAGATCGGGGTTATTTTCGCCCTTGCGGGCCTCTTTCTGCTGACCTATCAATCTCCCTGGTCGGTCAATCCGGGAGACCTCCTGGTCCTTGTCTGCTCCCTGTTTGTTGCTTTTCACATTCTGGGGCTGGATGCCTGGACCGAAGGGTTTGACGGACGCGCCCTGACGTTTGTGCAAATTCTCACCATGACGATCCTGTCCGGTGTCGGCAGCTTCTTGTTTGAGCCCGTATCCTGGCCTTCAGTCTGGACACCGACCCTGTTTTGGGCCATCGTTATTTGCTCCGTTTTTGCGACGGTTTATGCTTTCTGGGCCATGACCGTGTTCCAGAAGATGACCACACCTACCCGTGCAGCACTCATCTACACTCTGGAGCCGGTCTTCGGCGCTCTCTTTGCCGTGGCTTACGCGGGTGAGGTTCTTTCCCCCTACGGCTGGGCAGGCGGTGCATTGATCGTCTTCGGTATGGCTATTGCCGAAGCCTGGCCTGCCCTGGTTGGCCGACATGCGGCCTGAGCTCTCTGTTTTTTCATTCCAGCCCCTTCTCCGGCGAACATATCTCCGCGTATACTTTTAGTACGTAAGCCTTTTATACGCGATTGCAACGCGTTCCAAGGAGAGACGTCATGACGACCACACGTAATTTTGCGTTAGAAGTTGAACGGTCCGAACAGAAACTCCTCCGTGACATCGCAGAAGCGACAGAGAATACCGGCGTTCGGGGTGTTCTCTCTCGTATCGCCAACGACGAGCAGGATACGATTTCCCAGATTTCCAATCTCTGCACCATGGGGAATGAGTCGGCCTGCATACAAACCGGCGACCTCGAAATGAGCAACAACTTTCCGTTAGGGCTGATGGACCCCGAAAAGATCGCCCATGAACTTCACGACAGTGTCGAAGCCTATCGCTTTGTCATGGAAATGGAAAAAGATATCGAACAGGTGTATCAGAATGCGCTTAACGGTACACAGAACGGCTCGGTCCGGGAAGCCCTGGAACGGGTCCTCGAAATCAAGAAGCACGAAATGCAGGACGTGGAAAATATGTTCCTGAACGCGAACGCCCCCAATGAGAATCTGGAATGGGGCGAATTCGGCAACACCGAAGAGTTTCATCAGTTTGGACGTGACCTTTACTGAACCCGATCCCGAACCGGCCCTGATGTTTTTCAGGGCCGGTTCTTCTCCCGCCCGTCATCCACCGGAAACCATGAAAATCGCCCCGGAATCCCGGCTTTCACCTTTACAATTCGCAGCAGGTAAGGTATATCCAATCGGTTCAATCTTTTTAGCCCAAGCCAAGGTTTTTTCATAGAATGCAGCAGAACAGAATTCGCAACTTTTCGATCATTGCCCATATCGACCACGGAAAATCGACCCTGGCCGATCGCCTGCTCGAAACAACCGGGACGATTACCGACCGGGAGAAAGCCGACCAGTTCCTCGATAAAATGGAGCTGGAGCGGGAACGGGGGATTACGATCAAAGCCCAGGCGGTCCGTCTGAAATATACGGCCAAGGATGGTCAGGATTATCAGATCAATCTGATCGATACTCCGGGGCATGTCGACTTCACTTATGAAGTCAGTCGTTCCCTGACGGCTTGTGAAGGGGCGCTGCTGGTGGTGGATGCCACGCAGGGCGTGGAGGCGCAAACCCTGGCAAACGTCTACCTGGCCATCGACCAGGACCTTGAGGTCTTTCCGGTGCTGAACAAGATCGACCTTCCCAGCGCCGAACCGCAGAAGGTCAAAGATGAAATTGAGGAGATCATCGGTCTGGATGCGCAGGACGCCGTCGAGGCCAGTGCCAAGGAGGGGATCGGTATCCCCGAGATTCTGGAGACGATCGTTCAGCAGATTCCAGCACCCGAAGGGGATCCCAAGGCCCCTCTCAAAGCCCTGATCTTTGACAGCTGGTATGACAGTTATCAGGGCGTTATTACCCTGGTTCGGATTGTTGACGGCTGCCTCAAAAAAGGCGACAAGGTCAAGCTGATGGCCACCGGCGCTTCCTACGAGGTGACCAAGGTCGGGGTTTTCAGTCCCCATCCGGTGGAATTGAAAGAACTGACGGCCGGCGAGGTCGGCTTTGTGATTGCCAATATTAAAGTGGTTGCTGACGCCAAGGTCGGGGATACCATCACCCATCTGCATCACGGCACCGACAAGGCACTTCCAGGCTTCCAGGAAGTCAAGCCGATGGTCTTTTCGGGGATCTACCCGATTGATAACGGCGATTACGACATGTTGCGGGACGCTCTGGAAAAGCTCCAGCTCAACGATGCTGCTTTCAGCTTTGAGCCGGAGACCTCGGCTGCTCTGGGATTTGGCTTCCGCTGTGGTTTTCTCGGACTGCTCCATATGGAGATTATCCAGGAACGACTGGAGCGCGAATTTAACGTTGAGCTCATCACCACCGCACCAACGGTTGTTTACCGTGTCACCACCACCAAAGGCGAAACCTTTGAGGTCGACAGCGCCAACAAGCTGCCCGATACAGGTCTCATCGACTACATTGCGGAACCCTATGTTCTGGCTTCGATTCACGTGCCGGATGAATTTGTCGGCCCGGTCCTGTCGTTGTGTACCGAAAAACGAGGTGTGCAGCGCGAGATCAAATATCTGACCGAAAACCGGGTGATGGTGGTGTACGAACTGCCGTTGAACGAGATCGTTCTCGACTTTTTTGATCGTCTCAAATCGATTACCCGCGGTTATGCCTCGCTGGATTATGATCACCTGGACTACCGTCAAAGCAAGCTGGTCAAGCTGTCGGTTCTGATCAACGGCGACCCGGTCGATGCCCTGTCGCTGATCGTTCACACCGACAAAGCCCAATTCCGAGGGCGGGAACTTGCCAAAAAGATGAAGGAATTCATCCCCAGGCAACAGTACGAAGTCGCCATTCAGGCCGCCGTCGGCAGCAAAATTATTGCTCGAGAAACGGTCAAGGCCCTTCGAAAGGACGTTACCGCCAAATGTTATGGCGGCGATATTACCCGAAAAAGAAAGCTCCTCGAAAAGCAGAAAGAGGGGAAAAAGCGGATGAAACAGGTGGGGTCGGTTGAATTGCCGCAGGACGCCTTCCTGGCCATTCTCAAGGTGAAGGAATAACGATCTATGATGAAGATTGTTCGTGAGTGGGGGGAAGCGATTCTGGTTGCCCTTGTGTTGACCATTATCATTCGTTTCTTTGTGGTTCAGGCGTTCAAGATTCCGTCCAGCTCGATGGAAAACACCCTGCTGATCGGCGACTACCTGCTGGTCAACAAGTTCTTGTACGGCGTCCCTGTTCCCTTCAGCGATGAACATATCTTCCCGATTCGGGACCCGGAGCGCGGCGATGTCATTGTCTTCCAGTTCCCCGTCTATGAAGGCCTGCAGAAGTTCCGGCAACGCAATGCCGGTGTTTCGGAAGAGATCACTGCCGACTGGCTGAAACAGGTGCAGGGCTACCAAAAAGGGAAGGTCGACTTTATCAAACGTGTTGTTGGCGTCCCCGGCGATACGATTGAAATTCGCAACCGTCAGGTTTTTATTAACGGCACTGCCTACAATACGCCGCAGAAGGTTCACAAAGATCCCATTTTGACGCCTGGAACCCGGGACAACTTCGGTCCGGTGACCGTCCCCCCGGACAGTTTTTTTGTCCTCGGGGACAATCGGGACTATTCCATGGACAGTCGCTTCTGGGGCTTTGTTCCGCGGGACACGATTCGGGGACTGGCCTTTATCAAGTACTGGTCCTGGGATACCCAGGCGTTCCGCCCCCGACTGGATCGACTGGGGCGCCCCATCGACTAAAAACTCTTGACCAGCGACAGCCCGGCTGTTAAAGTCGGGCCCAAATTCAGCAGTAAAACCACTTTCCTTTAAGGCAATCCAGAGAGGTTGGCAAGGGAGGCGCCATGAAAGATACACCCGTATACTATCCAGACACCTGTACGCTTTTTGCGTAAACAGGTGTTTTTTTTTGGTTTTTCCACTACCCCATCCTGCGGAGAAGACAATGGCTGACAGCGATGTGATTATCCTTGATCAGGCGGGCATCGATCGCGCCCTGACACGAATCGCCCACGAGATCCTTGAACATAACAAGGGGATTGAAGACCTTGCGATTGTCGGTATCCGCACAGGCGGGGACTATTTGGCCGCTCTGCTGCAGCGAAAGATCTCCCAGATTGAAGGGGTGGATGTCCCCCTCGGGGCGATCGATATCACCCTTTATCGCGATGATATCGGCACCCGCTCCGATCTGAAAGTGGGCAAAACCGACATCCTCTTTCCCGTTACCGGCAAAAAGGTGGTTCTGGTCGACGATGTACTTTTCACCGGCCGCACCATCCGGGCGGCGATGGATGCCGTCATCGATTTGGGGCGTCCAGAGTGTATTCAGCTGGCGATCCTGCTGGACCGCGGCCATCGGGAGTTTCCGATCCGTCCCGACTATATCGGACGAAACCTTCCGACCAGCCGGGAAGAGGAGGTCGAGGTGGATTTCGACGACAATCTGCAGCCGACTCAGGTACGGCTGATCAAGAACGGATAAAAGGGGGCGGCCATGGCGTTCAATCACGATCACATTCTGGACATGAAACAGTTCTCGGCCGAGGATATCACCACGATCCTCGACACCGCCGACAGTTTTAAGGAGATCAGTCAGCGGGAGATCAAAAAGGTCCCTGCTTTGCGGGGTAAAACCGTGGTCAACCTCTTCTTTGAGGCCAGCACCCGGACCCGGACCTCCTTTGAAGTCGCGGCCAAACGTCTTTCGGCAGACGGTCTCAATATTGCCGCCAGTACCTCGGCCGTGGTGAAAGGGGAGACCCTGGAGGACACCGCCCAGAATATTCTGGCGATGAAACCCAACATCATCGTCATGCGCCACGGGCATTCGGGGGCACCTCACTATCTGGCCGAACGGCTGGAAGGGGTATCGATTCTTAATGCCGGCGACGGTTGCCATGAACACCCCAGTCAGGCCCTGCTCGATATGATGACCATCCGGGAAAAACTCGGAGGTTTTGAAGGCCTGAAGGTGACCATCATCGGCGACATCGCCCACAGCCGGGTCGCTCGTTCCAACCTCATCGGCCTGAAAACCATGGGGGCTGAGGTCAGGCTGGCCGGTCCCGGCACCATGGTCCCTCGTGAGTTTGAACAGCTCGGTGCCAAAGTCCACCATAAGATCGAGGATGCCATTGACGGTTCTGACGTTGTGATGATGCTGCGGATCCAGCGTGAGCGTCAGGGCAAGACCCTGATTCCCAGTACCCGGGAGTTCGCCCGCTACTACGGCCTTAATCCGGTGAAACTGAAGCTGGCCAAGCCCAATGCACTGGTGATGCACCCCGGCCCCATGAACCGGGGCGTGGAAATCAGCTCCAGCGTGGCTGACGGGGAACAGAATGTCATCCTGGAACAGGTGGAAAACGGTGTGGCCGTTCGCATGGCCCTGCTGTACCTCGTCAGCGGTGCTGACGGCTCCATTGACGGCTAACCTACTACATCGACTCTGCGAGGGTGCAATGAAGATACTGATTCAAAACGGACGGATGATCGACCCTGCCAACGGCATTGACAAAGTACAGGACCTCCTGATCGAGGAGGGTGTGATCGCCAAAGTGGGTGAAAAGATGACCGCCAAAGGCGCCGAGGTCATTGATGCCTCCGGAAAGATTGTGACTCCCGGCCTGATCGACACGCATGTTCACCTGCGGGATCCGGGTCAGGAATACAAGGAAGATATTGTTTCCGGAACCCGGGCTGCCGCTGCGGGCGGTTTTACCAGCCTGATCTGCATGCCCAACACCAAGCCGGTCATCGATAACCGGTGCGTGGTTGAATATATCATTCGCAAAGCCAACGAAGAGGGGAGCGCCAACGTTTTTCCCTGCGGCAATATCAGCGCCGGTTCCAAAGGCGAGGTCTTGACCGAAATGCACGATCTGGCCGATGCCGGATGCGTTGGCTTCTCCGACGACGGCCTCCCTGTCATCAGCGGTGAGATCATGCTGCGGGCTCTGGAATATGCCCGCCCCATCGGAAAACCGATTGTGGTCCATGCCGAAGACCTTTCGTTGACCGGAGACGGCGTCATGAACGCCGGTGTGGTCTCTACCGAACTCGGCCTGAAGGGAATCCCCTGGGTAGCGGAAGACGCCATGGTCGCACGAGATATCATGCTGGCCGAATTTACCGACAGTCAGGTGCATATCTGTCATATCTCCACCAAAGGCGCGGTGGAAGCGGTGCGCCAGGCCAAGGCTCGTGGCGTCAAGGTGACCACCGAGGTTACCCCGCATCACTTTACCCTGACCGAAGAGGCGGTCCGCGGTTACGATACCCACGCCAAGATGAGCCCTCCTCTGCGGACCGCCGAGGATGTGGCGGCGATGAAGGCCGGTCTGGCCGACGGGACTATCGACGGCATCGCCACCGATCATGCCCCTCATCATCCCGATGAGAAGAACGTCGAATTCAGTATCGCCTACAACGGCATTATCGGTCTGGAGACCGCTCTGCCGCTCACCCTGAAGCTGGTGGAAGAGGGGGCTTTGACCCTCAATCAGGCGGTTGCCGCTTTGACCTCTCAACCGGCCAAAGCGTTCGGTCTGGACCGTGGTACACTCGCCGCAGGAGCCGTCGCTGACGTGACAGTCATCGATCCTGAGCTGGAATGGACCGTCGATGCCGAGGCCTTGCAATCCAAATCGGTCAACACACCGTTTAATGGATGGACGATGAAGGGGGCAGCAGTATATACTTTGCGGTCAGGTCAGGTAACCTGGAAGCGTCAATAAAATTAAAAAGCTACACTATTTCAGCAACCTTTGCGTTGCTTTCTTGAAAAAGCATCAAGGAGTAGACCCTTATGAAAGCACTTTTGGCCCTGGCGGATGGATGGATTTTCCGCGGCACCGCCCTGGGAGCAACCGGTGAGGTCGCAGGGGAGGTCGTCTTTAACACCTCCATGACCGGCTACCAGGAGATCCTGACGGATCCTTCCTACTGTGGTGAAATCGTGACCATGACCTATCCCCTGATCGGGAATTACGGTGTCAGTCTGGAAGATGTCGAATCCCGACGACCTTTTCTGAGCGGGTTTATCGTCAAGGAAGCCAGCGAATTCCCCAGCAACTGGCGTAGCGAAATCAGCCTTGATGCCTACCTGAAAGAACACAACATCATCGGCCTGCAGGGGATCGACACCCGGGCCCTGGTCAAGCATATCCGTGACCACGGCGCCCAGACCGGTGTCATCTCCACCGTCGATCTCGATCCGGAAAGCCTGGTGGCCAAAGCCAAGGCAGCGCCCTCAATCGTCGGTCAGGACCTGGTCAAGGAAGTCACCACCGAAGCGCCGTATGAGTGGGCCGAAGGCCTTTGGGATCTGGAATCCGGCTACACCAAACCGCCGGCACAAGCCCCGTACAATGTGGTGGCCTACGACTTCGGTATCAAGCAGAACATTCTGCGGAATCTGGTTTCTCACGGTTGTAAAGTGACCGTTGTTCCGGCCGACACTCCCGCAGACGAAGTCCTGAAGATGAATCCGGACGGCGTTTTCCTCAGCAACGGCCCCGGCGACCCGGAACCGATTACCTACGCGCAGGAGAATATCCGCCAACTGATCGGCAAAACCCCGCTGTTCGGCATCTGCCTCGGCCACCAACTGCTCTCCCTGGCCTTGGGCGGCAAGACCTACAAGCTCAAGTTCGGCCACCGGGGCGGCAACCAGCCGGTTATGGCCAACGAGCGGGGACAGGTAGAGATCACCGCGCAGAACCACGGTTTTGCCGTCGACACCGACAGCTTGAAAGGGAAGGCGGTGCTGACCCACGTCAACCTCAACGACAACACCGTCGAAGGTCTGGAGCTGACCCAGGACCCGGCGTTCTCGGTCCAGTACCATCCCGAGGCGTCCCCGGGACCGCACGATGCGGCCTACCTGTTCCAGAAGTTTATCGACCTGATGAAGAACCATAAAAAATAAGCGAAGGACTGAGAATGCCTAAGCGTACAGATATCCAGAAGATCCTTATCATCGGTGCCGGCCCGATCATTATCGGCCAGGCCTGCGAATTCGATTATTCCGGAACCCAGGCCTGCAAGGCATTGAAGGAAGAGGGCTATGAGGTGGTGCTGCTCAACAGCAACCCCGCCACCATCATGACCGATCCCGGATTTGCCGACCGGACCTATGTCGAACCGGTCACGCCAGACACCTTGACCAAAATTATTGCCAAAGAACGTCCCGACGCGCTATTGCCGACCCTGGGCGGACAGACCGCTCTCAATACGGCGGTGGCCGTGGCAGAAGCGGGCGTGCTTGAGACATACAACGTCGAGATGATCGGCGCCAATCTGACCGCCATCAAAAAGGCCGAAGACCGGACGCTCTTCAAGGAAGCGATGCAAAAGATCGGCGTGCCGGTCCCCAAGTCCGGTTTCGCCCATAACCACCAGGAGGCGATGGAGGTCATCAAGGATGTCGGTTTTCCGGCCATTATCCGGCCTTCGTTTACCCTTGGCGGCACCGGTGGCGGTATCGCCTACAATATGGAAGAGTACGAACGGATCGCCATGGCCGGTATCGACGCCTCGCCCAACAACGAGGTGCTGGTTGAGGAATCGGTCATCGGGTGGAAAGAGTTCGAACTCGAGGTGATGCGGGATAAGGCCGACAACGTGGTCATCATCTGCTCCATCGAGAATTTTGATGCCATGGGGGTTCACACCGGCGACTCCATTACCGTCGCTCCGGCTCAGACCCTGACCGACAAGGAATACCAGATCCTGCGTGACAACTCGCTCAAGGTTATCCGGGAGATCGGTGTCGACACCGGAGGCTCCAATATCCAGTTTGCCGTCAATCCGGCCAACGGGCGTCACATCATCATCGAGATGAATCCGCGGGTTTCGCGCTCTTCGGCCCTGGCCTCCAAGGCGACCGGTTTCCCCATCGCCAAGATCGCGGCCAAGCTGTCGGTCGGTTACACCCTCGACGAAATTCCCAACGATATTACGCGGGAGACTTTCGCCTCTTTCGAGCCGACCATCGACTATGTGGTGACCAAGTATCCCCGTTTCACCTTTGAAAAGTTCCCCAAGGCGGACGCCACCCTGACCACCCAGATGAAGTCGGTCGGCGAGGCGATGTCAATCGGCCGAACCTTCAAAGAGTCGCTGCAGAAAGCGCTGCGATCGATGGAGATCGGGTCTGCCGGCTTTGAGAGTCGCCTGTTTGAGGGCCCCGAGGATTATCGCCGCACCCTGACGGACGAAGAACAGTCGGAACTGCAGGAGAATCTTCGGGTCCCCAACTGGGAGCGGATGTGGTATCTCGGTGACGCCATTCGAACCGGGATGAGCCTGGACGAGATCCACAAGGTCACCGGTATCGATCCCTGGTTTCTGCACAATATCCGGCAGATCATCGTGATGGAAGACGAACTGTTCCAGCAACGCGGTCATCTGGCCGAAGACAGCGAGGCGATCACCCATCTGCTCCGCCGCGCCAAGGAGTACGGCTT
The DNA here is from genome assembly GCA_028282145.1 of Thermodesulfobacteriota bacterium. Lineage (GTDB taxonomy): Bacteria > Desulfobacterota > Desulfuromonadia > Desulfuromonadales > Geopsychrobacteraceae > JANQIN01. The sequence goes on from JANQIN010000119.1 coordinate 14,769, forward strand.
CTCGGACAAGCGTCTGGCTTTCCTCTGGGGCTTGACCGAAGACGACCTGCGGTCGATGCGGTGGGAGCGGAATATCCGACCGGTCTACAAGCGGGTGGATACCTGCGGTGCCGAATTCATCGCTCACACACCCTACCTGTATTCGACCTACGAAGAGGAGTGCGAAGCCGAACCGACCGATAACAGGAAGATCATTATTCTTGGCGGCGGTCCCAACCGGATCGGGCAGGGGATTGAGTTCGATTACTGTTGTGTTCATGGTGTCTTTGCCCTGGTCGATGCCGGTTATGAGACCATCATGGTCAACTGCAACCCCGAGACGGTCTCCACCGATTACGACACCTCCGATCGTCTCTACTTCGAGCCTCTGACCCAGGAAGACGTGCTCGAGATCGTGGCCAAAGAAAACCCTGTCGGTGTCATCGTCCAGTATGGTGGCCAGACTCCGTTGAAACTGGCGGTGGCCCTGGAAAAGGCCGGGGTGCCGATTATCGGTACCAGCCCCGATGCTATCGACCGGGCCGAGGACCGCGAACGGTTCCAGGCCCTGCTTCACAAGCTGGACCTGAAGCAGCCTGATAACGGTATTGCCCGCTCCACCGAAGAGGCAACCAAGATCGCCGAAACGATCGGCTACCCCGTGGTCGTTCGTCCCAGCTATGTCCTCGGTGGCCGTGCCATGGAGATCGTCTACCGGACCGAGCAGCTCAACGACTACATGACCTACGCTGTCAAGGCCTCCCCAGAGCACCCGATCCTGATTGACAAGTTTCTGGAACAGGCCATCGAGGTCGACGTTGATGCTCTGGCCGACGGCAAGAAGGTCGTTATCGGCGGCATCATGCAGCACATCGAAGAGGCGGGAATTCATTCCGGTGACTCGGCCTGTGCTCTGCCACCGTTCAGCCTCTCGGATGAGCTGATTCAGGAGATTCGCCGGCAGACCATCGAACTGGCGCTGGAACTGGGCGTGGTCGGCCTGATGAATATCCAGTTCGCCATCAAGGACAAGGAAATTTACCTGCTGGAGGTCAATCCTCGCGCCAGCCGGACCGTTCCTTTCGTCTCGAAAGCGACCAACCGCCCTCTGGCCCAGATTGCCGCCAAGGTGATGGCCGGTGCCACCCTCGACGAACTGGGTGTGGACGGGGACATTATCCCCGAATATATTTCGGTCAAAGAGGCGGTCTTTCCCTTCGTCAAGTTCCCCGGTGTGGACACCCTGCTGGGGCCGGAGATGAAGTCGACCGGGGAGGTCATGGGGATCGACTACGAGTTCGGCAAGGCGTTCGCCAAGGCCCAGCTTGCGGCCGGTCTGACCTTGCCGACCGAAGGGCGGGTCTTTGTGTCGGTCAAGGACACCGACAAAAAAGAAATCGTCGATGCCATGGGCAAGCTTGCCGCGGCCGGCTATGAGCTGGTCGCCACCTCCGGTACCGCCTCCTTCCTTCAGGAGAAGGGGGTTGCCTGTGTCTCGGTTCACAAAGTCGGGGAGGGGAGACCGGATTGCGTTGACGCCATCAAGTCCGACGAGTACGGTATTGTCTTCAACACCACCTTTGGTATGAAGTCGGTAGAGGACAGCTACTCGATCCGTCGCAGCGCACTGGAACACAGCGTCGGCTGCGTCACGACCTTGTCCGGGATTCTCGCCGCCGTGGACGGCATGCTGGCCTTGCGACGAGAAAGCCTTGACGCGGTGCCGCTTCAAGAGTATTATGCGGCTTCCTAAAGGCAGTTTAAAACAGATCGAACACCACCGGGCGGGGTGACCCCGCCCGGAATTTTTTTTGGAAGGACAGTCCTTTATGAGTCAGTCTTTGCCGATCACCCGGGAAGGGTACGAAAAGCTTCAGGAGGAGTTGAAGCACCTGGTTCGGGTGGAACGCCCCAACGTTGTTCAAGCGATCGCCGAGGCTCGAAGCCATGGAGATCTTTCGGAAAATGCTGAGTACGATGCTGCGAAGGAAAAACAGGGGTTCGTTGAAGGTCGTATCAAGGAACTGAACGACAAGATCGCCCGCGCACAGGTAATCGATCCCGCATCCATCGATTCTGAAAAGATCGTTTTTGGTGCGACCGTCACGTTATTTGACACCGAAAGCGAGAAAGAAGTGACCTACCAGCTGGTAGGTGAGGAAGAAGCCGATATCAAAAAAGGCCGTATTTCCGTGACCAGCCCTGTCGGTAAGGCACTGATCGGTCGCGAAGAGGACGACGAGGTGGTGATTCAGGTCCCTTCCGGTACCCGGGTTTACGAAGTCACCGAAATCGAATACAAGTAAGGCACGTTCAGGGCCGCTACGGTGATTCACCGGGCGGCCCTTGCTTTTCAAGGCCAAATCTGGGAAAATTCCTGACAGATTCATCGGTTAGATGTCTTTCAGGGAGGATTTATGGCCCCAACTTTTACCCCCGATACCTCAATCGAAGAGGCCCTCCGTCACCATCCTGACGCAGCGGACATTCTTAAACAGCATGGTCTGGATTGCCTCGGTTGCCTGGAGGCGGTCTACGAAACCCTGGAGCAGGGTGCGGACCACCACAAGATCGACCTTTCCGCTCTTCTCGCGGCATTGAACCGCCTTACCGCTTCATCCTGATCCAAATGCCCACGACGCCATCCCCCGACCAGGTACCGATCCATGAATTGAAAGGGGTTGGCCCCAAGGTTCAGTCCAAACTCCAGAAACTCGGCATTCACACTGTTGAAGACCTTCTCTGGACATTGCCCCATCGCTATGAGGACCGGCGCCACCTGATCCGCCTGGCTCAATTGCCCTGGCAAGGCAATGTGCTGGTGTGCGGTCAGATCCTGGCATCTACGGAAGCCCGCACCTCGAAAGCCCGAAAACGCCTTTATGAGGTGATTATTTCCGATGGTTCGGGCCAGCTGGCCCTGAAATGGTTCCATTATCGCCGCAAATGGATGGAATCCCGATACAAGGTTGGCCAATGGATCATGGCCGTCGGGGAGATCAAGGCCTTTGGAGGTCAGAAGGAACTCTTCCATCCCGAGGTTGAATGTCTGAAAGAAAGGCCGGACTGGGATGCACTTTTGGGCACTGACAGCCTTAAATACGGCCTCATCCTTCCCGTCTATCCGCTGACCGAAGGGCTGACTCAGGCAGCGGCACAAAAAATATGGCACGATGGGTGTTCGCGATTTATTTCAAATATTTCTAGCGAATTACCTGAGACTATTTCTAGAAAATTCCACCTCGCCGAGCTTTCCCATTCCATGCAACAGCTTCATTGGCCAAATGCGGAAACCGACCTCGCCGAGCTGGCCCGGAACGATAACCCTTGGCGTCGTCGGTTGGTTTTTGAAGAGTTTTTCTTCCTGCAACTGGGTCTGGCCATGCGGAAAAAGGGCGTGCAGCAGGAAGAGGGGATCGCTTTTGCCCTGGAACATCGCTATACAAAGCCGTTGGCACAGAAGCTTCCGTATAAGCTGACCAACGCCCAGCGACGGGTTCTGGGAGAGATAAAACAGGATATGCTGGCACCCACGCCGATGAATCGACTGATTCAGGGCGATGTCGGCTCGGGCAAGACCATCGTGGCCCTGATGGCGGCACTGATCGCCATTGAAAACGACCATCAGGTTGCCGTTGTCGCACCGACGGAGATCCTGGCAGAGCAACACTTCCTCCAGTTTGACAACTGGCTACGTGAACTCGACCTGCAAGCTGTCCTGTTAACCGGCTCCATGTCAGCGGCTGAACGACGAGAACGCTATGCCATGACAGCCGACGGAAGGGCCCAACTGGTTGTCGGAACCCATGCCGTTCTGCAGGAAGAGGTCGAATTTTATCGTCTGGGCCTGGGCATTATCGATGAACAGCACCGGTTCGGAGTTAAACAACGGGCGATGCTGCGTAAGAAGGGCGCCAATCCCGATATGCTGGTGATGACCGCTACACCGATCCCGCGAACGCTTTCCATGACCGTCTACGGCGACCTGGCTCTTTCGATGATTGATGAAATGCCTCCGGGACGAAAACCCGTGACAACACGCTGGGTACCTGAAGGGCGTCGCCAACAAGCGTTGGAGGCGGCAAAAAAAGAACTGGAACAGGGACGACAGGCGTACATCGTCTATCCGTTGGTGGAAGAATCGGAAAAATCCGATCTCAAAGCCGCTACTCAAGCCGCCGAAGACCTGCAGAAGGGCGTTTTTGCCGATTATCGACTCGGATTGCTCCACGGCCAGCAGAAGGCCGACGAAAAAGAAGCCATCATGAGGGCCTTCAAGGGCGGAGAGCTGGACATCCTCGTCTCCACGACAGTCATTGAGGTCGGAGTGGATGTCCCCAATGCCACGGTGATGGTGATCGAGCATGCGGAAAGATTCGGTCTCGCGCAACTCCATCAGCTTCGGGGCAGAGTCGGTCGGGGAGGACACCAGTCGTTCTGCTACCTGATCGCCGGTTATCAACTCAGCGAGGACAGCCGTAAGCGCCTGGAGGTGATGGTCGCTACCAACGACGGCTTTAGAATTGCGGAAACCGACCTGGAGATTCGCGGACCTGGCGAATTCCTCGGGACCCGACAGTCGGGGCTGCCTGATTTTCGCGTAGGGAATCTTCTCAGAGACCATGACATCCTTTCCGAGGCGCGGAAGGCGGCGTTTGATATGGTCAAGGCAGCAAGATTGGAGGACCCGGAATTCGCGCCCCTGATAAAAGAACTGAAAAGACGGTGGGGGAGCCGTCATGAGCTGGCAACCGTCGCCTGAGAGACGGACGATTATTTCAATCTTTCTTAGTTTACATAATATATATTATGCGACGTTATTATGAAAATGGCTTCAAATAGGCTCAAAAAAGAAAAGCCCCATTAAGGGGCCCTTCCTTAAAATCGATTCTGAGGCGTTTTATGGCGTCAAAGGAACCGAACGTCCCTTGACCGAATACTGGGTGACATTGGGAGGAACATCTTTAAAGACGATGGTAAACGGGAGCAGCCCGCCGGGTTCCACCTGACGATTAACCTCCTGCTGTCCCATCACGTTCTGCATGATCGGCAGGATCTCGGCATAGTCGGTTTCCGCCAGCTCATCAATCTTGATCGGATTGCCACAAAAGGCCGACATCTCCACAAGAACCTGCCCCTGGGCGCCGATCAGTCGACCGACGGCTTCCAAGTGGGCGCGCGGTTCATCGTATTTGTTGATCGCCTCTCCCTGAATCACAAAAAGATTGCCGGCTGCGCGGTTTCGTATCCATTGGGCGGTCACTCTCTGCAGGGAGATTTTCCCAACGTCCTCTTCGACCTCTTCCTGGCCCTGCCCGGGCATGGAGCCCTGTGCTCCTTCCGCCACCTGACTCCGGGCCCTTTCCGCCTGGACCTGAGCCCAGAGCTCTTCGGCACGTTCTTTCTCTTCATCGGTCAACCGATAATCCAATTCCTTCAGTGCACGCTCTGCCAGGGTGTGGCCACCCTTCTTCGCCTGCTGCCAGAGGACAAAAGACCCTAAAAGGTCTTCATTGGAGGTTGCTTTTTCCGCCAGAAGGACCCCGAGGTGGTATTGTGCAACAGAGTTCCCCTGTGCCGCACCCTTTTCAAGCCAATACTGAGCCTGCACACCATCCCCTTTGACAAAGCGCCCCTGTTTGTAAAGCATCCCGAGAACCGTCTGCGCCCCGGCGTGCCCCCCGGCGGCGGCTGCCTGCAACGCCTCGAGGGTTTTAAAGCTATCGCGCGCTTCCCCCTGACTGCCGAGCATATACAGATAGGCGTTTTCCAGTCGCTGTTGATTGGGAGAAATCTGTTCGGCTTGGGAACCGCTCTGAAACAGGTTGAATTCAGCCAGCCCCAGGCTGGGTATGCAAAGCAGGATCAGACAAATCAGATACCTCATAGGGGCCTCACTTACAGTGGGATGAAAGAAGATACTGCACCTTTTATATCATCGACCCGTCGAATAGGCAAATTTAGCAATTTCCGATCAGACAAAGGCCTAAGGCGCCGAAATCAGGCAAGAAAAAAGCCGTAATCCGATTCAGGATTACGGCCTTTTGCGTGTTGTTGGTCGGGGCGAGAGGATTTGAACCTCCGACCCCATGCACCCCATGCATGTGCGCTACCAGGCTGCGCTACGCCCCGTCAAACAACGCTCGCGGATTATCTTGAATCTGGGGGGGATTGTCAAGGTTTTTTCGCTCCCCTTCCCTCCTCGGCTACAGGTCTTTATTTCGCCGGTCGATGACCCTTTGGGCCTTTCCTTCGTGGCGGGGGATCGAGTTCGGTTCCACCAGTTTCACCTTGGCCGATACGCCCAGCATCGTAGCCAGTTCACCCTCGACCGACTGAACAAATTCCCGCTGCTGGCGCATTTCGTCAAAGAAAATACACTCCTGGACCTCGACCTGAACCTCCAGACTGTCCCGGTTATCCTCCCGATCGACGATCAGCTGATAATGGGGCTGGCAGCCCTCTACTTTGAACAGGACTTCCTCAATCTGGGTCGGGAAGACGTTGACCCCTTTGATGATCAGCATATCGTCGCTACGGCCCATGGTCTTTTCCATACGCGCCAGCGTACGACCACATTCGCAGATTTCCTGATGGATTCGCGTAATATCACGGGTTCGGTAACGGATCAGCGGAATCCCTTCCTTGGTCAGCGTGGTGATCACCAGCTCTCCTTTGGAGCCGGGAGGCAGAACGTCGCCGGTGTCGGGATCGATGGTCTCGGCGATAAAGTGATCTTCGGCGATATGCATGCCGCATTTATAGAGGCACTCCCCGGCCACCCCGGGCCCCATGACTTCGGACAGACCGTAGTTGTCGGTTGCAACGATCCCGAGACGTTCCTCGATTTCGACCCGCATCTGTTCGCTCCAGGGTTCGGCCCCGAAAAGCCCCACTTCCAGGGACAGATCCCTGGGGTTCATCCCCGCCTGTTCCATTCGATCGGCCAGTGTCAGTGCGTAGGACGGCGTACAGACCAGAGCCGTTGACTTGTAGTCCTGCAGAATCATCAATTGTTTTTCGGTATTGCCGCCCGACATGGGAATGACAGAGGCCCCGATCCTTTCGGCACCGTAATGAAGGCCAAAAGCACCGGTAAACAGGCCATATCCAAAGGCGATATGAACGATATCCTCATCGTGCACACCGGCCGCCGTCATAAAGCGGGCCACCAGGTCGGTCCAGGTATGCAGATCCGAGCGGGTATAACCGACAACGGTCGGTTTGCCTGTGGTTCCGGAGGACGAATGGATGCGCACGACCTCTTTCATCGGTACGGCAAACATGTCGTAAGGATAGTTCTGTCTCAGATCGTCTTTGGTGGTGAACGGCAATCGGCTCAGATCGGACAGATTACGGATTTCCCGCGCATCGACACCGGCTTCGCGAAATTTATTCTGATAGCAAGGGACATTCTTCTGTACCCGGTGAACCACCTGCTGCAGCCGCTCCAGCTGAAGGCGTTCCAGCTGGCCCCGGTCGATGCATTCGTGGCGGGGGTCGAAGACACGCAACCGCCCTTCTGAAAAGTTCATAAATGGTCCCGCATTAACAGCTTAAGTCATTGAAAAACTACATATTATAAACAGCTTCACCGTCCAGCATGTGGATGCCGGTCTTCCGAAGAAGATCCACCGCCGCATCGGGATCATCAAAACGGAAGATAATCACGGCGTTGGCCCCATCATGCTCGGCAAAGGCGTACATGTACTCGACATTGATCCGGCCCCGATCGAGTGTTTCCAGAATCGAATAGAGCCCCAACGGACGGTCCGGCACCTCGACCGCAACCACGTCTGTTTTGTTGACCGTAAAGCCGCCCGATTTCAGGATCTCCTGCGCCGCATCGATCTTGTCCACGATCAACCGGAGGATACCGAAATCCGACGTGTCCGCCAGGGAAAGGGCGCGAATATTGACACCGGACTCTCCAAGGACACGGGTCACTTCCGCCAGGCGACCGGCTTTATTTTCAATAAAGATCGAGATCTGTTGAACTTTCATCGCATCCTCCCAATGTGTTGGGTCGCAGTTATTCAGGCCTGGTCTCGTAAGTCGATCACCCGCTTGGCTTTGCCCTCGCTTCGCGCAATCGTCTTGGGTTCAACCAGTTTCACCTGACAGCTGACACCCAGAATCTCCTTGATGTCCTTCTGGATCCGGCGGGACAGGCTCTGCAGCTCTTTGATCTCATCGGAGAAGGTCACTTCGTTCACTTCTACCTGAACTTCCAAGGTATCCAGATTGTCTTCCCGGTTAACCACAAGCTGGTAGTGGGGTTCAACACCCTCGATTTTGAACAGCACCGACTCGATCTGAGACGGGAATACATTGACACCGCGGATGATCATCATGTCGTCGCTTCGGCCGCTCATACGTTCCAGCCGAACGTGGGTTCGACCACAGATACAGGGCTCGGGAATGATCCGGGTAATATCTCGCGTCCGGTAACGGATCAGCGGGATTCCTTCTTTAGTGATGGTGGTGATGACCAGCTCGCCTTTTTCTCCGTGAGGCAGGACTTCGCCGGTATCCGGATTGATGATTTCGGGGATAAAATGGTCTTCCCAGAGATGAAGTCCGTGCTGGGCTTCGATGCATTCGATCCCGACACCCGGGCCGAGGATTTCGGACAGGCCGTAGATGTCGATGGCCTTGATACCCAGCTTTTCTTCGATTTCGCCCCGCATCTGCTCACTCCAGGGCTCGGCACCGTGAATACCCACCCGCAACGGCAGGTTGACGATATCGATCCCTTCCTCCCGGGCCGCTTCGGCCAGAAAGAGGCAATAGGAGGGCGTACAGGTCAGCACAGTGGACCCGAAATCCTGCAATAACATCAGTTGCTTCTTGGTTTGCCCACCGGACATGGGAATCACCGAAGCCCCGAGACGTTCGGCACCGTAATGGGCTCCGAGTCCCCCGGTAAACAGACCATAGCCGTAAGCGTTCTGAATGATATCGCCCTGATGAACGCCGGCAGCACCGAAACAGCGGGCCATCAGTTCGGCCCACATCTCGATGTCCCGCCGGGTGTAACCGACAACCGTGGGCTTTCCGGTCGTACCGCTTGAAGCGTGAATCCGAACGATCTGTTCCAGAGGGACGGAAAACAGGCCGTAGGGATAGTTGTCCCGCATGTCCTGTTTCAGCGTAAAAGGCAGCCGCTTCAGATCGTCCAGTGTGTTGATCTGGAACGGGCTGATTCCCGCCTTTTCAAAACTCTCGCGATAGAAAGGGACGGTTGCATTGACCCGCTCCACCACCTGCCGAAGACGTTTGGCCTGCAACGACTCAATCGCTTCCCGCGGCAAGGTTTCAAATTCATCGTTCCAGATCACAACACCCTCCCCTCTGATGAAAGGTTCCGTTTCAATCGACCGATTGACAGCCTAAATCAAAGGCCTCCAGGTTGGCCTCAAGCGCCTTGGCAGGGACCCGTTTCTTCAGCACTTCCAGCCAGCAGTCCTTCTCGTAAGGCAATTGCCGGGACAGAGCCCCCAGAAGGACGGTGTTCACTGTTCGCCCGTCTCCGGCTTTCTGAGCCAGCCCCAGGCCGTCAACAACAGAAAACCTGTCGACCTGTGCCGCAATGGCCTCTTCCAGCCCTTCCGGGTAAGGCTGCTTCCCCAGCAGAACCTCCGGCGGGAAGATCCTCAGATTGTTGGAGAGAACCGTCCCGCCCTTACGCAGCATCGGCAGATAGCGGGCCGTCTCCAGCAACTCAAAACCAAACAGCAGATCGGCCTCCCCTTCGGGGATGATCGGCGCATAGACCCGTTCCCCGTATCGTACATGGGAGATGACGGAACCGCCCCGCTGGGACATGCCGTGAATTTCACTTTTCTTGACATCGAAGCCCTGGTTCATCAGGACTTCGGACAGAACCTCGGAGGCCAGCAGAATCCCCTGGCCACCGACACCAGCAATCAGAATATTGGAAACTTTACTCATCGGTCGATCCAATCGCATCAAATTTACAGGTCTGACGGCAGAAACCGCAGCCGACACAGAGATGGCCGGTTACCCGTGCCTGGCCTTTCTTTCCGGCCTCGGCGTCCCATTCAATCGCAGGACAGCCGGTCTTGAGGCAGGCCTTGCAGCCGGTACAATCGTCGGTCTTGACGTAGAGCGGCGGGCGGGATTCGATAATGTCACGCTTCATCAGCATGCAGGGACGTTCGGCGATAACGACCGAGGCCTCGTCGCGAGACATCTCCTCCAGGATCGCCTTGCGGGTGGCCGACAGGTCGTAGGGATCGACCTCCACAACATGCTTGACGCCAACGGCGCGGCAGAGCGCCGCCATATCGACCTCAAAGGTCCGCTCGTCCTGCAGGGTCCAGCCGGAGGCCGGGTTGTCCTGGCGACCGGTCATGGCGGTGATTCGGTTGTCCAGAATCACCACGGTTGCCACGCCTTTGTTGTAGACCATGTCCATCAGGCCGTTAATGCCGGTATGCAGGAAAGTGCTGTCGCCGATCACGCCGACAACCTTATTGCGCTCCTCCTCGGGCAGAACCTTACTCAGACCGGTGGCATTACCGATGGAGGCCCCCATGCAGATACAGGTATCCATGGCGTTGAGCGGCGGCATAAAGCCCAGGGTGTAACAGCCGATATCGCCGGTGACAAAGGCGCCGGCACGGGACAGCTCCATAAAGACGCCGCGATGGGGGCAGCCGGGACACATGTTGGGCGGCCGGTTGGGCAGGTCCCGGTTCAGAGGGGCCTGGCTCTCGGTCTCCGAGGGCATCTCCAGCGCGTTGGCGAGACGCCCCGGGGTCAGTTCACCGCACAAAGGAATCTTGTCCTTCCCGACACAGTCGATTCCCATCGCCTTGACCTGATCCTCGATGTACGGGTCCAGTTCCTCAATCACCACGATCTTGTCAAAACGGGCCGCGAATTCTTCGATCAGTCGGGTAGGCAACGGATGCACCAGCCCGATCTTCAGCAGCGGCGCGTCAGGGTAAACCTCACGGGCGTACTGATAGGAGATACCGGAGGTGATAACACCGAGAGTCCCTTCACCCTCCTCCACCCGGTTGAACGGCTGGTCCGAGGACCACTCGCCCAATTTGACCAGGTTCTCTTCGACAATCGGGTGTCGACGCCGGGCGTTCCCCGGCAGCATGACCAGTTTGGCCGGATCGCGTTTGAGAGAGGTTTCCGGCAGGCCGGTGACCGGTTCTTCGAGGGTCACGATCGATTTGGAGTGAGAGATACGGGTAGTGGTACGAAGCATCACCGGCATATCGAACTTTTCGCTGATCTCAAACCCGAGTCGCGTAAAATCCTTGGCCTCCTGACTGTCGCTGGGCTCCAGCATCGGCACCTTGGCGAAACGGGCATAGTGCCGGTTGTCCTGTTCATTCTGGGAGGAATGCAGTTCAGGGTCGTCGGCGGTGACCAGAACCAGGCCGCCTCGCACACCGGCGTAGGCAAAAGAAAACAGAGGATCAGCAGCCACATTAACACCGACATGTTTCATGGTCACCAGGGCACGGGCTCCACCAAAGGTGGCACCGATCCCCACCTCCAGCGCGACCTTTTCGTTGGGGGCCCAGGAGGCGTCGATCTCTTTGTATTGCGTGATGTTCTCCAGGATTTCGGTACTGGGGGTACCGGGGTAGGCCGAGGCCAGCTTGACACCGGCTTCATGGGCGCCCCGGGCGATCGCTTCGTTACCGGACAAAAGACATTTTTTCATACAGGGACAACCTTCACTGAATGGTTAAAAACCGAAAAAACGAACGATAGTACACCTAGGAACGACTGAATATAAGACAGGGAAACGGAGGTGTCAACGGCCCTTTGCCAGCGTGAGCAGCGCGCCCTCAAGCAGACCGAAATCGCTGATGGTAAGGCAGGGTGTCTCGGCGAACCCGATCAGGGCCATCGTCCAATCCAGACCGGGCAGGATCAGATCGGCCCGTCCGGGCTCAAGTCCCGGAAGCCTCCCCCTCTCCTCCAGCGACAAACCGGCAAGACGCTTCCGCCAGCCCAGCAGGACATCTCGGGACAACTGAAGGTTGTTGATCCGTCGCCAGTCATACTCGCTCATCTCCAGTTCCAGAGCACCCAGGGTGGTGGCGGTTCCGGCGGTCCCCACTGCCAGCAGACCGTCCTCCTTGAAAAACGGAAGAAGCTTCGCTTGTAGAAGATCGGTCTTCAACGCCTTCAGCACCTTCTGCATCCAGCGTGTACGGGCCGTATCATCCGGGCAGTCTTCCTG
>JANQIN010000149.1 GCA_028282145.1 Thermodesulfobacteriota bacterium
CGTGTGAAGCCGGGCTGTTTTTTCCCCCCGCCCAAGGTTGATTCCATCGTTGTTCAACTGCGCCCTCTGGAGACCCCCAGAGTTCCCGTAGCCGATGATGCGTTGTTGAAACGACTGGTCAAAGCCGCTTTTGGTCAGCGTCGAAAAACTCTTCGAAACAGCCTCCGATCCGCCAATCTGGAGTTGGATCGTATTGATGGCCTGTTGCAAAACGCAGGGATCGACCCCAAACGACGGGGAGAAACTCTGTCACTGGAAGAATTCGCCTGCCTCACCAATCTGCTTTGCGGTTGATTTTCTCCTTTCCTTCAGTTGTATTCGCTCTTCTAAGAGGCTAAAATGACAGGAAGTTCCACGTTTTCGGCACCAATCGTCGATGACGGTGATTCTCTGTCATGTTTCACAAGTGATCTCTTTTCCACCGGAGTGTTGCATGGATCAGTTTACGGCTGACGAGTGTGCTCGCATCACCTGCAACGATTTCAAAGAAAAGTTCCTTCGCATTCAAACCCTTCAGACAGAAGCCGGCGCTTCTACCGCCGAAAAAGAATTCACCCTGTTGTTGCTGCGGCAAATGCCCCGGTCGGTACTTGAAGAACTCCCCGACAACGAGTTTGTCCAATGGGGGAGACGTCTGCATCGGATCGTTCTGAATCGAAAAGAAGCCTACACGGTCCTGCTCGAACCCGTGGAAGGGGAACAGAGTTGGCATCTGGTGAGCCAGACAACCGATGCCTATTTCCTGTTTGATGCCTTACAGAACCTTTTGCTGCGACAGCACTTGCACTTCCGAATCATCTGCCACCCTTTGTTGCATGTGAATCGCAAGGCTTCCAGTGTGACGATCAGCGGGCCCAACGGCCATGACAACCTGGAATCACTGATCTGGATTGAATTGGAGGGGCTTGGGCGGCAGCAGGTCGCTCCACTGATTGCCGAAACCGGCGAGGTGATACAGGCTGTTCTTACCATGAATGCCGGTACCGTTGCCATGCAACAGCGGCTCGACGCCCTTGGGAGCCAACCGGATCTTGAACACTGTTGGCCTCTGGTTCATTGGTTGGGACAGCATAATTTTGTCATTACTTCGTATCGGCAGGTCCTGCAACCAGGTTTGGATGCGCACCACGAGCCGGTGTCGCTTGCCACGGAAACCTCTCTCGGTCTTCCCACCGAACTGGATCTGCTGCTCGACGGAGGTCCTCTACTGCATCATCTTCCGGACGATCTGCAACATCGCCTTCTGAGAAACAACACTGTGGTTCTTGAAGAACTCAGCGAACGCTCTCCGTTTCATCGGGGAGATCACCTGACCTGTATCGGGTTCCGTCAGAATAATAAGAAAGGATGGAAGGACCATCTTTTTTATGGCTTCTTTACCCAGAAGGCCCAGGACGATGTGGCCTGGACCATCTTTGCTCTGAGGGGACGGGTAGAAAAAATACTGGGCGAGTTGCGGATCCCTCGAGACAGTCACGATTACAGCAAGGCGATCGAAATCATCAATGCCTTTCCCAAAGTTGAGCTGTTTCTTTTAAGCGATCAGCAACTGACCGAGATCGTGAGGACGTTCCCTCTGTTTTATCGACATGAAGGGGTTCGCCTGGTGGCCATGCCGCGACTCAGCCCCAGTCGATTGACCTTGTTGATGATCCTGCCGAAAGACCACTTCAGCCCCGAACGGATTGCCCGTATTGAAAACTACCTGGGGCGGCATTTCAAGGCGGAAGCCGTGGGTAGTCGGATCATCCATGTCTCTAAAAGTTATATGAGTCTTCATGTTCACATCCAGACCTTCAGTGGACTGGGGCAGATTGACCTCGGGAAGCTGGAGGGCGCCCTGACCCGTTTGGCATTGCCATGGCCAACCGTTTTCAGGCGGCAACTGGAGGCCGTTGACCAGGAATTGGCCCTGGAGCGATACCAGAGGTTCTGCCATGTTTTCGATGCCGATTACCGGAGTCGAATTCATCCCCGTTATGCGGTTCGCGATCTTCGAAACATTGAAGAGGTCCTGCTTAACAAGACCGATGCCTTCGACCTCTGGGGACCTTTTCAGGAAGGGGAGGAGTCTTATTACCAGCTTCAATATTACAGTCTTCATCGGACCTACCTGAACGACCTCATGCCCTTTCTGGAAAACCTGCTTTTGTCCGTGATTCAGCAGGTTGATTTTGATCTGAAGGTGGATGGGCATCCGGTCTATATCAAATCCTTTTCCATCCGGTTTGCCGACCCCGCTCGCATGGATATGGCCCAGTTGCGGGAACGGCTTCGGGACAGCCTCAGAGCGTTGAATTCCGGAGACGTCGAAAACGATACCTTGCATCAGTTGCAGCCATTGACAGGGCTCAGCTGGAAACAGATCGATGTTTTTCGAGCCTATCGGAACTACTACTTCCAACTCGGGAACCCGTTCACCAAAGGCAGAGTCGCTCTCGCTCTGATCAACAACCCGGAGGTCTCACAGCTGCTTTACCGTTATTTCGAAGGCAGATTCCTTCCTGATCCTTCGCTGAATGACCCGATGGAACGAGAGGAAAAGCAGTTGATGCCGGTAAGGATGGAGCTGTCCGAGACGTTGCAACAGGTGGCCGACATCAATGAAGACAGGATTCTGAGGACCCTGTTTAATCTCATCGATTCGACCGTACGGACCAATTTCTTCCTCCGTATCGATCAGCCGGATTACTTTGTTTCGTTGAAAATCAGCTCCATGGGCGTTATTGAAATGCCTGCGCCGCGGCCGCTGTTCGAAGTGTATGTGCATTCGGCTTCGATGGAAGGAATTCATCTGCGAGGGGGGAAAGTGGCCCGAGGAGGGATTCGGTGGTCTGATCGTCCCGACGATTTCCGGACCGAGGTCCTGGGGCTGATGAAAGCCCAGATGACCAAGAACGCCGTTATCGTTCCCGTCGGTTCCAAGGGAGGGTTCGTTGTCAAAACGCCGTTCGTCGATCGAGAAGAGGGCGGGCGCCTTTCCAAGGAGGCCTATAAAACACTGATGCGTGGACTCCTTGACCTGACCGATAATCGGGTGGCCGGCAAAATCGTTCGTTCGGAAGGGATCATCGCTTACGATGAGGAAGATCCCTATCTGGTTGTTGCTGCCGATAAGGGAACGGCGCACCTGCCCGACACCGCCAATGGGGTTGCGGCAGAATATGATTTCTGGCTGGGCGATGCTTTTGCCAGTGGTGGCAGCTATGGCTACGATCACAAGAAGCTCGGCATTACCGCCAAAGGGGCCTGGGAATCCGTAAAGCGGCACTTTCGAGAGATGGACAAAGATATCCAGTCCGAACCTTTCTCTGCCGTCGGTATCGGTGATATGAGCGGAGATGTCTTCGGAAACGGTCTGCTGCTGTCAAAATTTACCTGTCTCAAAGGAGCGTTTAATCACCGGCATATTTTTATCGACCCGGATCCAGACCCTGAACTTTCCTGGCATGAGAGACAGCGTCTTTTCAACCTTCCACGATCCGGATGGAGTGATTACAACACCCAGCTGATCTCCAAAGGCGGAGGTGTTTTTGAGCGCTCTGCCAAAGATATTCCGGTGTCTGCGGAGATGCGTGACTGGCTTGGTCTCCGCCATGCGACGATTGATGGGCAGGAGCTGATTCGCGCTTTACTGAAGTCCGAGGTGGACCTTTTGTGGAACGGCGGGATCGGAACCTATGTCAAGTCAACCGAAGAAAGTCAGGAAGATGCCGGGGATCGGAACAATGATGCGGTTCGAATCGACGCTCCCCAGCTTAAAGCCCTTGTGGTTGGTGAAGGTGGGAACCTCGGGCTGACCCAGCGTGGACGGGTTGAATATGCACAGGCTGGAGGACGAATCTATACCGACGCCCTGGATAACTCTGCGGGTGTGGACTGTTCGGATCACGAGGTCAATATCAAGATTTTCCTGCAGCAACTCCTTCAACAGGGAGAATTATCTGACCTGGATGCGGTCCACACGCATGTCGAGAAGGTTACGGATGTCGTGGCGGAGATGGTTCTCCAGAACAACTATACCCAGTCCCTTTGCCTCAGCTTGGATCACCGGCGTTGCCAACAGGATGCGGAGCCTTATCTTGAGCTGATGGATCGCCTGAGTGCCTCCGGCCTTCTTGATCAGGAGAGTGAATTCCTGCCTCGCGCCAAAACGGTCCGAAGTCGGGTCGATGGTTCCTTTTCGCGACCTGAACTTTTCGTGCTGATGGCCTACTCCAAAATGTATCTTTATCGCTCTTTGCTGGACAGTGATCTTCCGGATCGACCCGAGGCCAAAGAGCTTCTGCTTAGCTATTTCCCGCCCGAAATGGTGGACGAGTTCAAGGAGAAGCTGCTCGATCATCCATTGAAGCGCGAAATTGCCGCGACAGTGATGACCAATCAGATCGTGGATCAGGCGGGCAGCCCGGCCTGGCATCAGTTGAGTAATCGCGGCGGTGTCCGCACGGTACAGGCGGCGGAAACCTATCTGTTCTTTGATCAGGCCTATGGTGGGACAACGATGCGCAAGGCGATCTGGGAGTTGGACAATCGGATAGCTGCCGATCTTCAGGGACGACTTCTCCTTCAATTGGAGACGGTGCTGACCAATGCGGCACTTTATTCTCTGGAGCAGGGTCTGGATATCTGTCTGGATGAAGAGAGGCTTGGGTTATACCGACATCGAATTCAGGAGTATCAGTCCATTCTGGCATCCACCATGCCCGAAGCTGAATGGCAGGCCCTTCTGGAGAAGGCGGAACCTCTGGTTGAAGCTGGGATGGAAGAACAGATTGCGCAACAACTGGTGACTCTGTCGGCCCACAACGGCCTTCTCCCTCTGTTCCAGCTGGTGGATCAGACCGGCGAGGATCTCTATTCGATCAGCCGGACCTTCAGCGAGGTTTCCAAAGGGTTGCAGCTCGACCGTGTTCTGGAGAGATTGCGTGCTGTCCCACAGCAGGACCGCTGGGATCGTCAGGCCGGAATGGCGCTGTATGCTTCCATCGAGTCGACCGGGTACTTGTTGACACAGTCGGTACTCCTGGAAACGCAAGGGAACCCGGACGCCTATTGGTCGAAACAACGGGGAAAATGGCGCGTGTACCGCACGTTGAGGGAGCAGGTATTAACCTCCAATCCTCGAAACTTCCATCCCTTCAATGTGTTGAGTCGTGCGATGGAAGGTCTGCTGACTCACCGGCAGAGTTGATCGGCTGCAACAGGTGCTGGACGTGACGAGGAAGCTGTGATATAGAAGGTTTGCCTTGCGAATCGATGGGCCCGGAACAAGTGCCGGAGCCCGCGGATCGATTTGCGCGGCCACATTTGACCGCCTGGATCCACCGGACCGGGACGGATAGGTTCGACAAAGCAAGGTCTCTGTACGTCTGTGTACGTCTCCTGTCTTCGACTGCCTTCCGGCCCCATGGCCGGAAGGCTTTTTTGTTCAGGCAGGAAGGTACGACATGAGCAAGCGTAAAACAACATTGGAAATCCAGGCCCTGAAGGAACAAGGGCAAAAAATCACCATGCTCACCGCCTATGATTATCCGATGGCGAAACTGATGGATGACGAAGGGGTCGATATGATCCTGGTCGGTGACTCTGTCGGTTCCGTCATTGCCGGCTATGACAATACGTTGCCGGTGACCATGGAAGAAATGCTGTATCACACGCGTGCGGTTGTCCGCGGAACGCAGCAGGCTCTCGTGATCGCAGATATGCCGTTCTTGTCCTATCAGGTTGATCCTGTAGAGGCGCGAAGGAATGCCGGTCAGTTGATCAAGGAAGGTGGTGCCGCCGCGGTCAAACTGGAAGGCGGTGAACATGTGGCACATACCATCGCGGATATCGTGGCAATGGATATTCCCGTGGTTGGCCATATCGGGCTGACTCCGCAGTCGATCCATCGGATGGGTGGTTATAAGGTCCAGGGCCGGCAGGGTGCACAGGCCAAGCAATTGATGAAAGATGCACGGGCGGTTGCTGACGCAGGCGCCTTTTGTCTCGTCTTGGAAGCGATCCCGGCGCCCCTGGCACAACAGATCACCCGTACCGTAGGTATCCCGACGATCGGGATTGGCGCTGGCCCTGATTGCAGCGGGCAGGTGCTGGTTATTCATGATATTCTAGGCCTTTGCGATAAATATGCTCCCAAGTTTGTCAAACGGTATGCGGACCTTGCCGCCCCCATTCGTGAGGCCGTTGGTTCCTACCTCTCCGAAGTCCGTGACGGGTCCTTCCCGACAGAGGACCATTCGTTTCAATAAGGAAGACCGATGCGGATCGTTCAGTCCCCCGATGGAATGCAACACCTGGCGATGGACGCCAGACGTAATGGGCAAAAGATCGCCTTTGTCCCGACGATGGGGTTCCTCCATGAGGGGCACCTGTCCCTGTGCAGAGCCGCCAGGGAACGGGGAGACCTTGTGGTCCTCTCGATTTTTGTCAACCCGACCCAGTTCGGTCAGGGCGAAGACTTTGAAGTCTATCCCCGGGACCTGAATCGGGATGCGGAGCTGGCCAAATCGACCGGGGTGGATATTCTTTTTGCCCCTGATGCGGCATCGATGTATCCCGATGGATACGCCACGTACGTTGACGTAGAACGGTTGACAGAACCTCTGTGCGGCGCCAACCGTCCCGGCCATTTTCGTGGCGTTACCACGGTTGTTGCCAAATTGTTTAATATCGTCCGGCCGGACATGGCCTTTTTCGGACAGAAAGATTTTCAGCAGTTGGCCGTGATTCGCCGGATGACCCGTGATATGAATTTCCCTGTTGAGATCGTAGGGATGCCGATCGTCCGCGAAGAAGACGGATTGGCCATGAGCTCGCGCAACGTGAATCTGTCCGGGCATTATCGCCATCAGGCATTGGCACTTGTCGACGCTCTTCGCGTCGGAGTGGATGCCGTTCGCCAGGGGAAATCCGAAGCCCGGTTGGTGTTGCTGGAAGCTCGAAACAGGATAGGGCGCGAGCCGGATGCCGATATCGACTATATTCAGATCTGTCATCGCGACACACTGGAGGACATGGAGCAGGTGACCGAAGACTCGGTGCTTTTGCTTGCTGTCCGGTTTGGTGATGTGCGACTGATTGACAATCATGTGTTAAACGAGGAGCTCAACGTATGATTCGCAAAATGCTGAAATCCAAAATTCACCGTGCCACTGTCACCGGCGCCGAACTTCATTACGAAGGGAGTGTCACCATTGACCGCAACCTGATGGATGCAGCCGACATTCTGGAGTATGAGCAGGTCGATATTTGGAATGTGACCACCGGCACCCGGTTCACTACCTATGCTATTGAAGGGCAACGGGACAGTGGGACGATCTGTATTAATGGAGCGGCCGCCCATAAGGCGAACAAGGGAGATCTTGTGATTATCGCCAGTTGGATCGATCTGAGCGATGACGAAATGTCCGGCTATAAGCCCAAACCGATCTTTGTCGATGAACGGAATCGTCAGACCGAGCTTCGCAAGGAAGAGGGCGGGCAGGCAAAGCTGGCTACGGCGATCTGATGAAGCTGATTCGGGCAGCCCGGCTTGTCCCGGTGTTGTCGCCGGCTCTGAATGATGGCGGACTGTTGATGGAAGGGGACCGACTGCTTGATGTCGGCCCCTTTTCCTGTCTGCTGAAAGCTCACCCCGGCGCGGAGGTGGAGGACCAGGGTCCGAATTCCATCGTTCTGCCGCCTCTGGTCAATGCCCATACCCATCTGGAGTTGACACATTTCCCCCAATGGTCAGCAGGCCTTCCAGAACCGGATTCCTTTGTCGGCTGGATAAAAACGGTGATTGAGGTCAAGCGCCAGATAAATCCCGGGCAGCTGGAAGCATCGCTGAAGGAGGGTATTCGGCAGTCGTTGGAGCTCGGTACGGGATTTGTCGGTGATATCCTCTCGCATCACCCTCTGGGCCAGATTTATCATGACGAACCTTTGAAAGGACGGCTTTTCTTCGAAACTCTGGGGATCGATCCCGAACGGACCCGACAGTCGCTCGACCATATCGCCGGTTATCTGAACCCCGGCCATATCGGACCGATGCAGACCGGCGTATCTCCCCATTCGCCTTATACCTTGTCCCAGGCCTATTTAAAGCAGGTCAATCATACCGCGCATTCCGCCGGATGGCCGGTCTCGATACATCTCGGTGAATCGATTGAAGAGGTGCTGTTTACCCGACTTGTGGAAGGACCGATGGTTGAGGACCTTTACCCTTATGTCGGCTGGGAGAATTCCTTGCCGGAGGCCACCGGATTTCGCCCCTGGCCCTACCTTGTCAAGTTTGATGGGGGAGGAAAGGGCGACCTGTTGGCTCATGGCGTTCAGGTAGAGCCGGAAGATGTACCCGCCATGGCGGACGCCGGTGTCGATGTACCGTGAAGGTGATCCAGATCTTGCCCTC
>JANQIN010000168.1 GCA_028282145.1 Thermodesulfobacteriota bacterium
AAGAATCTATATTGGATCACTATGCGGGCAAAAAAGCAAGGTGGCAAAGCAGAACAGGGGCGTTTAAAAAAGGCGCGCCTGCTTTTGGCGTTTGCTCTCCATAACGCCCTCTCTTCTCCCATCGGTCCGTTTGCCGGGGGTCGCCTACCGGGAAATATTGCGATTTCATTGTCCCGGTTTTATAGTCAATGAACTTTGGCAAAAGACGGATCGGTATTCGCTCCATGAGCAACACAGCATCGATTTCAAGCGGAGTGCCGCAGCCATAACGGAAAGGGAAGACCCCCTTGCAACGGGTCGTTCTTTTTCCCACGACCTTAGCTTGCCCCCGGGGAGTGTTCGCGCGAATGAAACAAGATTTGCACGCCAACTCAACAGAACCCAATTGCCTGTTGCGTCGATTCATCGAAAACACGCAGGTACAGAACGGCATTATCGGCCTGATCCTTTTTAATGCCGCACTGCTCGGTCTCAAAACCTGGCCGGACGTCATGTCGCTAGCGGGCGACGCCATTGTCGCGTTGGATCGGATCGTTTTGGCGGTGTTCGTTGTGGAAATCGGCATCCGCCTTTATGTCTATCGGCGTGCCTTCTGGCGTGACGCCTGGAGCCTTTTTGATTTTGCCGTTGTCGCTATCGCTCTTTTGCCTGCGGCCGGGCCGTTCGCCATATTGAGAACATTGCGTGTCCTCCGCGTACTGCGACTGCTTTCGATGGTGCCTTCGATGCGGCGCGTGGTGGGGGCCCTGCTGGCGGCAATCCCGGGGTTGGGCTCCATCGCGCTGTTATTGATGATCATCTATTATGTGTCCGCCGTGATCGCAACCAATCTGTTTGCCGAAGCCTACCCGGAATGGTTCGGTCATCTGGGTCGCTCGCTCTATACCCTGTTTCAAATTATGACGCTGGAAAGCTGGTCGATGGGGATTGCACGACCGGTGATGGACTCCTTTCCCTATGCCTGGGCATTTTTTGTTCCGTTCATTATGGTGGTGACCTTCACTATCCTCAATCTGTTCATCGCGATCATCGTTAACGCCATGCAGACCTACAGCGAACAGGAGCATCAAGAGACGGTGGCCGTCGTGGAACATGTCCGCACACATATCGAAGCCGATCTGCACGCTGAAATCGGGACGTTGCGTCAGGAAATTCGAGAGTTGAAGCTGCTGCTGCAACACGGGAGAGAGTCCAATCCGGAGGGGCCGTCATAAAAAAGGCGATTCCAGACGGGCCTCGCCTACCTCGCGTATCGTATTTCCCGGTATTTTCACGACAACCTCTGTCGTCAATACGGTCTTTACCCCCTCCTAAACCCTCGGGAGACCCCGCCTTTCGGTCTCCGGAGAATGGATAAAACAACCCGTCTGTTTCCTTGGCGAAAAAACCATCCGGCTGCACACAAAATCCTTTATTTATTGAGACCTTTTATCTGATTCGGACTTTGTTATAGTTTCACATATTGCTGTTGCAGCAGGAAGGTCATTTGAACGGTTCGGTGACCGTTCAAAAAACATCGCTGTGTAAGGAGAAGGGCCATGAACCGCCTGATACAGATACTGTTTTTCAGTCTGATGTGCCTGCTCCTGACAACGCCGTTGCTGGCTGAAAAGTCTGCCTATATCGGTAAGGTCGCGAAGGTCTCCCCGGATGCGATGATCCTGAGAGACGGTCAAACGCTGGTGGCCAACAAAAACCTGGAAATTTTCGCCAACGACCTCTTTCAAACAGGCCCCACCGGAACCCTGGGAATCATTTTTCGTGATGGAACAATTCTGACGATCGGCCCGTCTTCCGAGTTTCATATTCGGGACTACGTGTTTGTCCCTCTCGAAAAGAAAACCTCTTTTCTGGGCAGAATGCGCCAGGGATCGCTTTCCTACATCTCGGGAGCGATGGGTCGAATGAACCCGGACTCGGTCAGGATTGAAACACCTACGGCTTACCTGGGGTTGCGCGGAACCAAGGTCCTGGTCCAAGTCGACTAACCGCCTCGGAATCCAATAGCCTATCTGAGGGAGGGGCTATGAAATACACGTTTTTACTGGCAAGCCTTCTGGGTTTTCTACTCCTGGCCGGTTGTTCCACAACGCGTGTGGTGCTGGTTCCCGATCCGGATGGAAAGGTGGGAAAAATAGAGGTTGTCACCCGGGGTGAAAGCCAGGTCCTTGATCAAGCAGGTGAAAGTGTCACCGTTGGCAGTCTTCTTCCTCCTGCGGAACCGACCATCCTTTCTCAGGAAGAAATTGACAGCCGGTTTGGCTCCACCTTGCAAAACGAACCCGCCCCCCCGACCACCTATATTCTGCAGTTCCGTCATGACTCGACGGAGTTGACCACAGCTTCCGCCGGCGAACTTCCAGCGGCAGTTGGCCTTATCAACCGTCGAAACTCCTGTTACATCGTCGTTGCCGGGCATACCGACGCTGTGGGAGATAAAGCCTACAATACCGAACTGAGCTTACGCCGAGCCAACAAGGTACGCGGTTTACTGATCGAGCAAGGGGTTGAGGCCCGTTGTATCGAAACTCTGTCTTACGGCGAGAACGATCCTCTCATACCCACAGCGGACAACGTTGCTGAACCACGTAATCGGCGGGTTGAACTGGTCGTGCGTTAGGCGGTGGTTGTGCAAAGAAAAGTTCACCCCATGTCCTGGTTCGACACGGAAGCGGCTTCTTCCTCCAGGTTCGACCGTTCTCTTTTGTGTGTCGGTCTTCTCCTTTCGTTGCTGGTAGCCATCCTGGCGTTTTATCCTCCGCCGGCTTTCCAGCGGGCCAAGGCCTCTGTCTACGACTTCCAGCACCGTGGCCTCTCCTCCGCGCCACCTTCCAGCCTGCCGCTGATTGTGGATGTGGATGAGCAAAGCCTGTCTCAATATGGACAATGGCCCTGGCCCCGCTATCGCCTTGCATTGTTGATAGCGAAGCTTCAACGTTGGGGGGCCAAGGTTGTTGCGCTAGACATGGTTTTTCCCGAAGTCGACCGAACTTCCCCTGCTGTCATAAAGGCCGGTCTGGAGAAGGAACTGAACATTTCGGTGAGCCTGGAAGGCGTTCCCGAATCGTTGCGGGACAATGACCAGGTTCTGGCGGACGTCCTGGCGCGCGGACCCGTGGTTTTAGGACACTTTTTTTTCTTTAATGAAAGATCCCGCTCGAATCGTTGCTCTCCTCCCAGCACCCCGATCGGAATCGTCTCCCAGGGAAACGAAGCCGCCGAGTTGGCGTTATATGACGCCCAGGGTGTTCTCTGCAATATCCCCCTACTGGCCCAATCAACGCCCCGGTCAGGTTTCTTCAACGCACGGCCCGACATCGACGGGGTTTACCGAAAGTTGCCTCTGCTCATCCGTTACGAAGGACGTATTTACCCCTCCCTCGCCCTGGAGGCCACCTTAATGGCTTTGGGAGAACGTCAGCTGGTCGTTGAACAGTCGCAAGACAGACTCCTCTTACGTTTACCGCACCGCACCGTTCCTTTGGACCGTTTGGGGAATTTGCACCTGCGGTTCCGCGGTCCCGGCCATACCTTTCCCTACGTTTCGGCTGCGGATATCCTGAACGATGAGGTTTCCGCAACACTCTTTCAGGATCGAATCGTTTTTATCGGATCGTCTGCCGCCGGGATCAATGACCGCAGTGCAACGCCCACCGATCCTCTGATGCCGGGAGTTGAGCTTCATGCGGTGGCGGTGGACAACTTGCTGCAGCAGGATGTATTGCACCCTCCACCGCTGAGCGCGCTTCTGGAGGCTCTTTTTGCCCTGATCGCAGGCTCTCTCTTTACGCTTGGTGTATTGCGGGCCGGTCCCTACTTCGGCGCTTTTCTCCTCGTTATTGCCGGAGCGGCTGTGGTCGCTCTCTCTCAGACGCTCCTGTCCAGGGAAGGGCTTATCGTATCCCCGGTACCGGCCATCACGGCGATGATCCTGGTTCTCACCTGCCTTGCCATACTCCAGTATTGGCGCGAAAGGGTCCTCACTCAAAAACGCTTTCGACAGTACCAACGAAGTCAGGAGGCAACCATCGAGGGGTTTGGGGCTTTGGCGGAATACCGCGATCCGGAAACGGGAGGGCATATCAAACGAACCCAGATCTTTGTCAGACTCTTGGCGGCACACCTGGCAAAGGAGAAGGCTTATCAGGGGGCCCTTCCCCTCTCCGCCGTAGAAATCCTGGGAAAAGCGGCCCCTCTGCACGATATCGGAAAAGTGGGGATGCCCGACCATATTCTGCTCAAACCCGACCGGTTGTCAGCGGAAGAGTTTGAGTCGATGAAACGTCATACGATTTACGGTGCACAAGTCATTGAAACGATCAAAAAAAAGGTGGGTGACACGCCATTTTTACGGTATGCCGGCGAAATCGCCCTTTCTCATCAGGAGAAATGGGATGGAACGGGATATCCGGCGGGACTGAAAGGGGAGACGATTCCTATTTCGGCGCGTTTGATGGCTCTGGCCGATGTGTACGATGCCTTAATCAGCAAGCGGGTTTACAAACCGGCATTGAGCCACGCCAAAGCGAGAAAAATCATTCTCGAAGGGCGTGGGAGCCACTTCGATCCAGTCGTTGTGGATGCCTTTTTAAAGGTGGAACAGGCTTTCCTTTCGGTCGCACTGCACCATGCCGACTCCGATGACCATCGGGAAGCCTTACTCAAGGAGGATGTCTCCGAAATGCCCGAAATGACCTCTACCGCAAGTTGAGTAAAGTTCCCCTTCCGGACAACCCTACTCTTCCCCCTGGCAACAACGTTCTCACAAAGGCGTGCTGCCCTCGTCATCAAACCATTGTTCGTTCAACTTCTTCAACTCTTCGGCCCAGGGCTGGAGCTCTTTCTGTGCCGCCATTTGAGAAAAGCTCAGGTGGCTGTACTTGTCCCAGAGATCCTCCGGGATACCGTGGGCCAGTTTTTCGTACCGTTCTCCAAGTGTCATCAACGTCTCTCCTCTCGTGCGCTATTGAACGTCTCGACAGTTCTTTATACGCGAACCGTGCCAACTTCTTTGTTCTTTCCGTCACAGTTCGACGATTTTCCCGAAGCGGGTTCGATCTGTTGGGAAATCTGAAAAACCGGCTTTTTATCAGCCCCTTAGAAGAAAGTCAATAGGTGTTTCCCCACCAAGGACGCTTTCATGAGGGGCCGAAAGGGTCGGGATCGCTCCGGTTTTCAGACGCGGGACATTCGACTATCGAACCGATATTGTTGAAGGATTGTCGTGACGGCGTTACCGGGAGGTGACTATTTCACCAAAAAGAGAGGGATATCTTTTTCGCCGGGAAAAACCTAAAACTTTCAATATCTTACCAACTGGAAAGATGGTCTGGCCAATCTTTTGCGTGAAAAGGTTTTAGACACAGAGACCATTAAAGAGGCACGAAACGATTGAAAACGGCATTCTCGTAACGCCCGCGCTTTGTTATGCTACCAACACGTAACATTTTCGCCTTGGTCTCCCTCATTTTCCGATATAAGCAGTGAATGAACGCTATTTCCACATAGTCTATGTTGAAATATAGAAAACTTCCCGCTAGACTACCAATTTGGTAATATTTTCGTTCTGTCCACATACTGCTGTTATTCGAGGAGGAGTTATGAAGAAGGTTCTGTCCCTGGCGCTCGCGCTGTTCCTTTGCCTGTCCACTGTTTCCCTGGCGGCCCACCACGAAAAACAACCGGACCAGAAAGCCCATGTCGCCTGCCCCCACTGCGGGATGGACCGGGTCAAGTTCGCTCACAGCCGGATGCTGATCGAGTACGAGAATGCTCCCAGCGTTGGTACCTGCTCGATCCGGTGCCTGGCGGTTGAATATGTTAACGCCATCGACAAACAACCGACCGCGATCAAGGTCGGTGATTTCAACACCAAGAAGCTGATTGATGCCGAGACCGCCTACTGGGTGATGGTCCCCGGCAAGATGGGCGTGATGACCCAACGGGCCAAATGGGCCTTTGCCGAGAAGGCCGCCGCCGAAGCTTACATCGCCGAAAACGGCGGGGATCTGGTCTCGTTTGACAGCGCGATGAAAGCTGCGTTGCAGGACCTGTATACGGACACACAAATGATCCGCAAAAAGCGCAAGATGAAGCGGATGAAAAAGATGCACGGGCATAACTGATGCCGATGCGTGCTCTCTGGCTTCTGCTGATTGTCCTGCTCCTCAGCGGGGCAACCCTTTCCTTCGCCGCCGATCCCCGGATGCCGAATAAAACGGATCGTTGCCCGGTCTGTGGGATGTTTGTCGCACCTTATCCCGAATGGGTCGCGACGATCCAGTTCAAGGACGATTCGCAGCTGTTCTTCGACGGGGCGAAAGACCTGTTCAAATACTACTTTGCCCTTCCGACCAAGGACGATCCTCGGACCCGGGAGCAGATTCGGGATATCTTTCTGACCGACTACTACACCATGCAACTCCGGTCGGCCGGAGAACTGTACCTGATCCGCGGCAGCGATGTTTACGGCCCCATGGGGCATGAACTGGTTCCGGTGGCAGGTGAGGAAGCCGCCAAAACCTTTGCCCGCGACCATGGCAGTACCCATATCCTCACCCTGGATCAGCTGACACCCGAGCTGCTGCCGGAGGACTGATGTACCGCGCACACCTCT
This sequence comes from Thermodesulfobacteriota bacterium, assembly GCA_028282145.1. Lineage (GTDB taxonomy): Bacteria > Desulfobacterota > Desulfuromonadia > Desulfuromonadales > Geopsychrobacteraceae > JANQIN01. The sequence goes on from JANQIN010000168.1 coordinate 6,617, forward strand.
TTGCCTTCTGCCTCTGTTTTATGACGGTCCTGCTGATCGCTCTGATTCTGCAGGGTTTCCGACAGGCTGTCGATCAGGAGGTCCACTGGGAAGGACAGCGGCAGCTGGTTTCCCAGTTGGGGCTGACCGATCTCGCCCTGTGGAGTGAAGCCCGCTACACCCGGCACATTTCACAAGCCGACCTGTTCACCCCCTTTCAGAATATGCCCGGCGCACCCGATCTTTTCCCCGCCGGGTCGATTCTGCCCCCGGCTTTTTCCCTTCCGCAAACCCGGGTTGAGGTGGTTCGTCAGGAGTCCTCCCAATGACCCGGCAATGGAAGCTGCTCGACTACGCCCTCGCCTCCCTGTTACGTCGCAAAGGGAAAAATCTGTCGATTCTGGTGATCTACACCCTTACCGTTGCCACCCTGGCCTCGGTGCTGTTTCTGACCCAGTCACTGCGTCAGGAGGCCACCAAGGTCCTCAGCGGAGGGCCGGACCTGGTGGTACAACGACTGATGGCCGGTCGTCACGAGCTGGTTCCCCTCAACTACGCCGACCCGATCCGAAAGCTTCCCGGCGTTAAATCGGTACAACCTCGGGTCTGGGGGTACTACTACGACAGCCTCAAAAAAGTGAACCTGACCTTGATGGGGTTGCCGGCGGAACCGGAGATCCTGGTCCTGTTGGAGGGGGAACGCCCGTCGAAGGGGCAAGAGATCGCTGTAGGCCGGGGAATTGCCGACACTTACGGCTTTGGTGTGGGTGACAGCCTGTTGCTGATCGACGCCGCCGGAGAAAAGCAACTGTATCGGATTACCGGATTATTCGAGACCGGCTCCGACCTGCTGACCAACGACCTGATCCTTTTCCCCGAGGCAGAACTACGTCGTTTCTTCGCTATGCCGACCAACCGGGCCACCGACCTGGCGGTTTCGGTTTACAACCCGCGTGAAGTGGCGACCCTGGCACAGAAGGTGCGTTATCACCTGCCCGACAGCCGACCGATCGGAAAGACGGAGATTCTTCACACCTACGATACGGTCTTTCACTGGCGCAGCGGTATGTTGCTGACCGTCTCCCTGGCGGCGCTGATCGCCTTCTGTATCCTGGCCTGGGACAAAGCCACCGGCATCAGTGCCGATGAACGGCGGGAGATCGGCATCCTGAAAGCGGTCGGCTGGGATACGACCGACGTCCTCGCTCTCAAGTTCTGGGAAGGGCTGGCCGTCAGTCTGGTCGCCTTTCTGCTTGGAACGATTCTGGCCTGGACCCATACCTATGTCTTCGGTGCCGGGCTGCTGGCACCGGTAATTCAGGGGTGGTCGGTCCTCTTCCCCGACTTTGACCTGACCCCGTCTGTCGACCTGTACCAGCTCTTTATACTGGGGATGCTGACGGTGACCCCCTATATCGCCTGTACCGTGATTCCTTCGTGGAAGGCGGCGATCACCGACCCCGACAGCGTGATGAGGAGCTGACCATGACCCCTCTGATTCAAATCGACCAGGTCAGTCAGACCTTCAACCGCCATCAGCCGGACGAGGTACAGGCGCTGCGGGACGTCTCCTTGGATCTTCAGACCGGGGAAACCACCGTCCTCACCGGTCCCAGCGGTTCGGGGAAAACCTCGCTGTTGAGCCTGATCGGATGCATGGCGCGACCCACCAGCGGACGGGTGCACCTGGAACAGCGGGAGGTGACCCGTCTGCCGGAACGGTTCCTGGCGGAAGTTCGACGAGAGAACTTCGGATTTGTCTTTCAGCAGTTCAATCTGCTTCGGGATCTGACCGTCACCGACAATATCCTGCTGCCCCTCACCCCCACCTCTCTTCCGGCACGGGAGATGCGGAACAGGGCAGAAGAGGTCCTGGAGCGGTTTGACCTGACCCGGCGGGCCACTCTGAAGGTGCGGCAGCTCAGCGGTGGGGAGCAGCAGCGGGTCGCCATCGCCCGGGCCCTGATCAACCGCCCTCGGGTCCTGATCGCCGACGAGCCGACCGCCCATCTGGACCACGCTCTGGCGGAGGGGCTGATGGAACTCCTTTCCAGCCTCAAGACTGACGGAACGACACTGATCCTGGCCAGCCACGATCCTTTTGTGATCGATCATCCCCTGATCGACCGCCGAGTTCAACTGCACGATGGAGCTTTGGCGTGATCCTTCACCCCGGTATCCTGGCTTTACTTCTGGGGAGCGCCATCACCCTGGTGATGTGCCTGCAGGCGGCCCGTCTGGGGCTGGAGGTGCTGGCCCATTGGGATCCGACCCGGTCTGACGAACGTCAGCTGATGCTGGAACGGAAGACCGACCTGATCTCGACCCTGATGAGCTATGCCCTGGGGTTTCAGATTGTCGCCGGGCTGCTCTACCTCTACACCCTGGAAGACCTGCACCGGCTCTTTATCGGCGCCATGTGCGCCACCGGCACTCTCAACGCCAACGAGATCGGTTGGATGGTGCTGCTGCTGAAGATCGTCCTCTTCTTTGGCGCCGCCTTCTGGGTCCACTTCAACCAGCTCGATCTGCGCACCGAAGACACCCCGCTGATGCGGGCCAAGTTCCGCACTCTGCTGGCGCTGGTTCCTCTGCTGGGACTGGACCTTTATCTGCAGGTGGCCTATTTTTCAGGACTCAATCCGGAGATCATCACCAGCTGCTGCGGTTCCCTCTTCCGCCTCGGCAATACCGGGGTCGCCTCCGATCTGGCGGGACAACCGCCCGGGCAGACGATGGTTGTTTTCTTCTCTCTGGCAACCGTTCAACTGGTGCTGATCGGCTTCTGCCTCCGCAAACGGACCGCCATCGGCCGCTACCTGCTTTTTGTCAGCACCGCCTTCTTTTTTCTGGCAACGTTGGTGGCAGTGGTCTCCTTTATTTCACCGTACATCTATCAGATGCCGACCCATCATTGCCCCTTTGATATGCTGCAGCACCACTACAACTACATCGGCTATCCGTTTTATATCGCTCTCTTTACCGGTGTATTCTTCGGTCTGCTGCCGGGACTGAGTCTGCCCGGGGTACGGATCGCCTCCCTCAGGCCGGTGATCGAACGGTTTGAACACCGCTGGCTCTGGATCAGCCTGGTGGCCCATCTGATTGTCCTGCTGATCGTCCTCTGGCCGATCCTCTTCTCGCCCTTCAAGCTGTTCGGAGGTGCCTTTGGATGAAACGCCATCTGATCCCACTGCTCGGCCTGATTGCCCTGGGAGCAATGATCTACTTCAGCACCCTCGGTAAAGCAAAATACCATCGAACCGAGATGACCTATGCGATTCCGGCCGTCACTCTGATCAATCAGGACGGACAGCCGGTGCCGTTGCAAACCTTTCTCTCTCCGGGCAAACCGGTGTTGCTGGAATTTATCTTTACCAGTTGCACCACCCTTTGCCCTACCCAGTCGGTCAAGTTCACCAACTTCCAACGACGCCTGGCACCGGACACCGAACAGGTACGACTGGTGTCGATCACCATCGACCCCGAGACCGACACACCGCCGTTGATGAAAACCTATCTGAAACAGTTTGGGGCCCAACCCGGTTGGGATTTTCTGACGGGGGATAAAGAGACGATCCTGCGGGTAATGAACGCTTTCGGAATTCAGGCGTCGGACATGATCACCCTCGACAACTCATTGCTGATGCGGGCTGTCAACGGCCAGTGGTTCAAGTTTGATGGGGAACTGAGTGGCGAAACCTTTCAGACCGAGTTTGACCGACTGCCCCATTGACCCCCTTCTGTTATTTGTTTGTTAAACCTGTTTCAGACTCTTGTCTTCCCTCCACCATCTCTGGAAAATACGGCCTGAGTTGTTCGACCGGGATCAACCACAGATATCGCTATTTGATCTGGAGGGGATGATGAAACCTTGTCTTGCTCGTGTCGCTGTTATTACCCTACTGGGACTCTTTCTTTCCGTTGCCGGAGCTTTCGCAGAAAAGTGTCTTCATTACACCGACATCTGGAAGGAAAAGAACAGGGACACTCTGCAGAAACATCTCTCTTTCACCGAGTTTAAAAAACTGGCCAAGTCCCGATACTCCCTGGAAAATCTTGCCAGCCTTTATCGCCGTGGCCCCACCCGTTTCAATAAGATGTTCGGCATTCTCTCCCAGAAGGAAGGTGCCTATATCGCCGAGCGTTTCACCATCCGGGAAAACGGTCGAACTCGCCCGTACCAGATCTTTTCACTCAGCAGCAAAGGGAACGAAAAGATCGACTTTGACAGTTTCCTGAAGCGGATGCGTCGCAAGATACCGCTGACCGACCGCCAGATAGCCCGACGCGGAGTTCAATTCGCCATCAAAAATGCCTCCCAATGCCGCACATTGGCTTATGCGATAAACGACGAAGGAGAGGTCGGTGCCACCTTCAGCGATACTTTTGGCAACTATTCGACACGCAAGGAGATGGTGAGCCGGATCTCTGAATATGGCAGCAGCCTGGCGCTACCTTCGACCCACAGCCTGGACTTCACCTCCCACGGCATGACCACTGTAAAGATCGCCATTCCGGAAAACAGCGTCGGTCTGCTCTCGGCCTCCGAATCGGATCGAATCCTGACCTACCGGGACGCCGACTTCAAACTCTACGAGCTCTCGTTCACATCGACCGGCTCACCCCGGAAGACCTTTCGCCAGACTGCGGAAGACTGCACCAAACGCTTTGGTTTGGTGCCGTTCAAGGAGTACCTGGAAAAAGGGCATGGGCGCTTTCCGCTGACCTTGGATCCTGTCCGGTCCTGCATGGTCAAATCCGGCTACATCTCCACGAAGCCAATGGTGGTACTGCGTCCCTTTGAATTGCGGGTGGAAATCGACTATTTGAAAAAGCCGGGCCAGGCGTCCGAAGACCGCCCTTCCCTGCCGAAAGAGGCCTGGATTCAGGGCAGTTCTGTCGTCCTGTACCCGTCGAGCCTGCAGATCGAAACCCGGCAGGACCCGATTCTGGCGGCCAGTCGTATTCGAGACTGTTTTGAGGAGAACTTCGGCGACACCGAACTGGCGCTCATCTGTATGGAAAAGGGCGGAGACTTTCGGATTAAACGGGTGAAGCCTTATCCGGCTGGGCCTCATGGTCGGAGAGGAGAACGGGTGGTCAGTCAGCAGGAGATTTAATAGAGGACATACTGCAATCCCGGAGCGGTGGATCGTCTGGTAGGCCCTTTTTTCTGAACCCGCTCAATCTGCCGGGCGACATAGTCTTTCAAGGCGATTGCTTCATCCTGTAGGAGTGAGTCGACATCCCGATAAAACTCAATCGCCTCCCGACCCAACCCCATTCTTTCCGAGGATCGAGCCGATTTGAAGTTCACCACCAGATGGTTCGAGTACTCCTTTAAAGCCTTCTTCAGCTTGGCATCGGCTGCAACAGGGTCACCGAGTTTCAATTCCTGTTTGACCTCTTTTAAGCATTTTGCCAAGTCGGAACCGTCAGCCCCCTTTCTGGTAGACCGTTCCAGATAAGAGTACTCGAAGGCCCCTCGCCGCTTTCCAAAGAAGTACGATACCGCAAATCCCTGAAAGGCAACCCCAAAGATTGCGGGAAAGCTGATGGGACTGAGAAGGAACACGCCCCCGACGCGCAAAGCCATCAGACCGAGAATTAAACCTGTGCCGATGGCCATCAGGGTGTTCAAGGTCCAGAAATAGAGGTAGTGCCCTATTGGAACCTTAAGTTTTCCCTCTGAAAACTCCATTTTTACTCCTTCTTTTCTCGGCCAAAGGAACGAGGTCGAACCCAGAACCAACTCCCCAGAACGGCGGCGCCAAAGAGGGTGTAGATCACGACGAAGACCCAGGGCGGAAACTGCCAGTACAACAGTTTCTCCAGCCAGTGACCGATAAAGGTCCCCGAGTAAGCTTCACCGCCGCCTTTTTTGCGAAGCGCCGTCTCCCAGACCGTCAGGGGGCAGATCACCCCGACCCAGGATTGAAGGACGACGATCCCGATTGCCAGCAGGTGACAGAGCCGAAACCAGGGGTTGCGAACCCAGGACCAGCGGCAAACGTTTCCGACATAGATCAGCACCAGCCCGAACACGACAAAGAGAACAAAAAGCACATGGGTCAGTAGCAGGACATCGGCCGCAAAGAGATAGACGTCTGCACTCATCGGTTCAAGCCAAAAAACCGCAGCACCCCATTGCGGAGCCTGCGGCCTGAAATTTTTCACAGGGTTCCATCATCTCCTGCCCTCACAAGATTCGATGGTTCAAGGCACGTGAAACACGTATTACCCTAAGGGAGAATCCCTCTCGGTTCAAGCAAAACCTTTGTACTTCTTTTGGGTCCAAGGGTGGTATGATGCGAAAACATTTCACCATTTTGGCCTTCTAGGAGGGGTTATGATGTATCGGTCGTTCCAACGTTACCTGGCACTGGTCCTGCTACTCTGTCTTCTTGTTCCTGCCTCAGCTTTTGCTCAGAAATCGTTCCTGTGGGAGGTGAAATCGGACCGGACCACCGTTTACCTCTTCGGTTCGCTCCACATGGCCGACGCCAGTTTTTACCCTTTGAGTGATGCCGTCGAAGAAGCATTCGCAGGTTCCGACTATCTGGGGGTGGAGGTGAATCCGCTGACCGGCCAATCACCACAGTTTCAACAGATGATGCTGCAAAAAGGGCTTTATCCTGGGAGCGAGACCTTACAGACCGGGGTGTCGGAAGAAACTTTCGGCCAGTTAAGCGCCTTTCTGCAAACCAACGGCATGCCGATCCAGATGTTTATGAAGATGCGTCCGACCATGGTGGCTTTGACACTGACAATGGTTCAGCTGCAGAAATTCGGCGTGTCCCCCGAGTACGGACTGGATCTGCATTTTGCCAAACAGGCAACGGATCAGAAACCGATTATCGAACTTGAGTCGATGGAAATGCAGTTGGATCTTCTCTTTGACCACCTGGATCAGGAATTGTTCCTGAAATATACCCTTCAGGGATTCGACAACCTCGAATCCGAGTTTAACCAGATGGTCTCGGCCTGGAAATCGGGAGATGCGGGCGCCCTTGATGCTCTTCTGTTGCTTCCCTATGACGAGCAACCTGAATTGAAGCCGATGATGCAAAAGATCTACTACGACCGGAACCTGACAATGACCGATCGGATCAAGGAGCTGTTGCAACAGAAGGAAACCGGCTTTGTGGTGGTCGGAGCCGGACATCTGGTGGGAGACAAGGGGATTGTGCAATTGCTGAAGAACGAAAACTACCGGGTTCGGCAATTGTAGCCTTTAGATCTGTTGATTGTTGATAACTCCTTAACCTCTTGAAACGTAAAAGAAATCTATTTTCCGCTTTTTCGGAAAAACCGGTGTATTGAAATTTGATCATGAGCGGCTCTTACTTCTGCTTTACTCACAAACTCAGGGGCATTGTAAGCCCCTGAGTTTGGCTCGCAATGAATGATGAGAGCTCAGATGTAAGGAGAGCGTCTCTCCGGTCCGGTGTAATTATTGTTTCCGCCGGGATTCCGAAGTTGAACTTCACCGATTTTGGCCCAGCCATCGGACCGTTCAAAGCCACTGATCTGGTTGTGTGAAAGAAGTTTCTTCAGTTGGTGCGGCCGCACCAACTGCTGTTCTCCATCGTGATACTCCACACGGATCATCATAATTTCACCTCCGTGGTGAATGAGCGCTATACACCTATCTTAGCGCGGTTCGGAGGCTGGCTCTACCCTGGCCGATCCTTTGGCCGGTTCCGGCTGGAGAGAGGTCACGATCTTGCCCATCTTCAAACGGGCCATTCCGATACTGGCTCCGGGGCGAAGGATAAGAACCAGGTGACGCGGTTCGGGTTTACCGGGCAGGCAGCGGATCATGATATGGGCCTGCTCGGCCTCAATATGCAATAGTTGACCGGCTCCGGTCCCCAGCATGTCGGACGCCTTCTGGCTGTTTTGCACCAGCCGGTTCACCAGATTCCCCATATCGCCCGGATGCTCACAGTTCTCGGCTTCCAGTTTGGCCTGAAGCTCTCCACCGGGGGTGAAGACGCCGACGCTGAAGAAACCCTCGATCACCGAAAAAGGGGCCAGCTTGGCCTGGAGAGACGCATCCATGACCGGCATGCTACCAGTCTCCGATTCCGGGAGAGTGCTGAACATGTCGCTCAGATCGAGATCGTCCTCTTCGGCGGCAAAAGCGTCCTCCTTTTCGGCCCACTCCTTTTCATCCTTCAGACGTAAAGCCTCCAGCAAAAGATGATTCAGCGGCGCATGGATCGTTTGCCGGGGTGGTGCCTCCAAGGCCTCCATTTCAATCGACACCTCGCCCCAGGCGAGGACTTCGTAAGCGGCCTCTTCCCCATCCAGGTCGCCACAGGTCACATCGACCAGTCTGCCCCCGTCAAAGACCAACCGTCCGACCTGTTTCTCGGCACGAACCTCCAGGGTACAGCTCTTTTTTTCCATCTCCATCAGCTGAGCGAAGGTGGGCAGGGTAATCCCCTGCACAAAGCCGGAAGCACGGGAATCCAATGCCTGTTGGATGGTATCGGACAGGGTTGCCAGATCCATCGGCTTTTCGATGCAACGAATAGCGCCCAGTTTCTCCTGTACTTCCGGTGCTCCCAGGGCGGTCATCACGATCACCGGCATACCCGTATGGTCGCGGCTAACGTTGCTCAGCAGTTCAAATCCGTCCATCACCGGCATCTTCAAATCGGTTACCAGAAGGTCAACCGGGGTCAACTGCAACATAGCCAGCGCCTCGACACCGTTTTGGGCGGTGAGGATCTTGGTCTTTTTGAGGCGGGATTTCAGTCCCTGCTCCACACTCAGCAGAAAGGGCTTTTCGTCGTCAACAATCAGCACCTGTTTCATCGTTGTCCATCCTCAATGAAGGTGACACTCGGGTGTCCCGTCGGGCAGGGAGATGGCAAAGCTGCTCCCCTGGCGGGGCTGGCTCTGCACGGATATGGTGCAGTTCATGCGGGCGAGCTGCTTACGGCAGATCACCAGGCCCAAACCGGTTCCGTTGGGCTTGGTGGTGTAGAACGGTTTAAACAGCTGGGATAGCTGGCTCTCGGGAATGCCGCATCCATTGTCTGTCACCTCGATCCAGGGGCGGCCTTGGGCCCGGTAAGCGCGGATCAGGATCGTCGGCTGGGTCTGTTCCTGCAGCGCGTCCGCCGCGTTGGTAAAAAGATTGAGCAGCACCTGCTGCAACGGCCTCGGATCGGCCAGAGCCCACTGGGCATCGGGGCTGAATTCGGTGTCAATCCGGATGTGACGCCGCCCGGATTCGTCCTGCACCAGTTTGACGAACCGGTCGAGAAATTCGGGCAGGGCGATCCGCTCCGGAATCGGCTGTTCGTACTGGTTGATGTTGCGGAGGGTCTTGAGAAGGTCTTCAACCCGCAGCAGTTCGGTCAAGGAGCGGTCGATAAACTCCAGGGCGGTTTCGGGGGGGAAGTCCCGGTAGTTTTCCCGGAGCACACTCAGGGTCATCTTGGCCGAGTTGAGAGGGTTGCCGATCTCATGGCGAATGCCGGAAAAGGCGTAACCGATGTTCTCCATGGTGTTGACCGCATCGGCGATCGATTCCAGACGGAGCTTATCGGTAATGTCGCGCACAAAGATCCACAGGTATTCCCCGCCGGGAATCGGATACACCGAATAACCCAGAAGCCGTTCCTGGAAGGAGGTCGACTGCTGCCCTACAGGGAGCGGGGCCAGCCCGGCGGGAAAGAACAGCGCTTTCAGTGCGGCGAAGTCGCGCGGATCCTGTCCCGGGGAGATCAGTTGTTCCGCTGCCGGATTGAAATATTCGATCGCCTCTTGCGCCCGATCAAGCACAATAATACCGATATCGATGGTTTCGAAAATACCGGCATAAAGGCAGACCCCGGGACAGGGTGCCTTGCTGATGGGACAGACGTCACTGTTCAAACAGCCGATCATGGTACCTCGCACAAGTGAAGGAGGAAACTACGAGGATATTCTTAGAATTGTCTAATTATTTAGTATAACAAGCGGCATCAAATGTCCAGCCTTCTCTCCCACTCCACATAAAAAAGACACCATGAGACCAAAGATGAACGCGCCGAAAATCAGAGCATATCGAACGGTTTTTTGTGAATGACGTACAAAACCACGCCACGATTACAGGTGAGGAAATGGGAATGACAAACGCCAGGGAAGGTGTCTTTCATCAAACAGTTACACCCAAGGTGTCCGACTTTGGGCGTATTCGGAAACACGGAACCGGCTTCAGGTGTCGGCACCCGGTTTAAGAGCGTTCCAGAAATGCTGGCTGAGGCGGGTCTTGATATGTTGCGCGGTGCGGGATTTGGGAGAGCGCTGCAGCAACCGCTCAACGGATGGAACATCATCGACATCGTCCCAGGTCTCCAGCTCTCGATGGATCAGACCGTGGAACATCAGGCGTTGCCGGGTTCGATCGACCAGCTTCTCGGTCGACCAGGGCATGTCCACGAAGATTTCGGGGTTATGTTTCGACTCGCCAAGCAAAACGTACCCACCGTCCTCCGCCGGACAAAAGACCACCTCGACATGCTTCAGATGCAGAAAAGCCTTGTCAACCTTCTCCGGTGGCAGATCGGGGTTGTCCGATCCGACCAGAATCACCCCATCCGCTCCCCGATCCAGTTCACCAGTCATCGCATGGGCCATTCGCTGACCCAGATCCTCCCCCTGTTGCTGGACGATCCGAAGTTCCGGCCAACGTTCGGCGAAATAGCTTTCGTCTCCCGCAACAAAAAGGACCACTTCGGCTCCGACCACCTTTTGCATCTCGGAAACCGTCTCTGCGAGCATCACCTGATACAGCTCTGTCGCTTCCTGCGGAGACAGAGGCGGAGTCAGTCGGGTCTTGACCTGCCCCTCTACCGGCGTTTTGGCAAAAACGCCAATCACATTTTTCATGAAAGCCCCTCAGGGTCGCTATAAAAAGTGGCCGATTTTTCGAGGTTATCCACGCTATTCACAGAGTTATCCACAGAAATCGTGGATTTCTCCCGTTCCACCATGGCATAAGCCGAGTGATTGTGAATCGATTCGAAGTTTTCGCAACTGACCTTGAACCAGGTGATTTCATCGACGGCAGCGAGCTTTTCGGTCACCGCGCGCACCATATCTTCCACAAACATCGGGTTGTTGAACGCCTGTTCGGTGACGTGTTTCTCGTCCTCCCGTTTCAGCAGGGAATAGACCGGTGCGCTGCCGCACTCCTCCAGCCATTCGATCAGGTCTTCGATCCAGATAAAGGCAGTAGAGCGGATACCGACCCGGATCTCGCTCCGCTGGTTGTGAGCTCCTCCGTCGCTGATCTCTTTGGAACAGGGGCAGAGGCTGGTCACCGGAACGGTGACTCCGAGCACAAAATCTTTCTCCTCGCCACAGGTCCCTTCCAGCTGAATGGTGTATTCCATCAGGCTTTTGGCGCCGGTGGCTGGAGCGGTCTTTTCGATAAAGTAAGGAAACTCCATCTCCATATGGGCGCAACTGGCTTCGAGCCGATCCTTCATCTGCTCAAGAATCTTCCCCAGGTTGCGCATGGTGATCTCGCCCCGGTATTGGTTGAGGATTTCCACAAAACGGCTCATGTGGGTCCCCTTGAAGTGGTGGGGCAGATCGACGTACATGTTGACCCGGGCCACGGTGTGCTGCTCCCGGTTGGCCTTGTCCAACACCACAATCGGGTAACGGATATCCTTCACCCCCACCTTGTCGATGGCGATGTTTCGATCGTCGGATCGGTTTTGCATATCGGGCATCGTCATCGGACACCCTCCACATAGGCTGCCGGATCGGCCACGCCGACCTCGGCAAACCCTTTCAGACGCAGCTGGCAGCTGTCGCAGCGGCCGCAGGCCAGATCGCCCACCGGATCGTAACAGGAGTGGGTCAGGGCATAATCGACCCCCAATTCCAGGCCTTTCCGGATCGTGTCGGCTTTGGTCAGGTGAAGCAGCGGTGTATGGATCCGGTAGCGACCGATCCCTTCCACCCCGGCCCGGGTCGCCAGGTTGGCCAGATTCTCGAAAGCCTCGACAAACTCGGGACGGCAGTCGGGGTAGCCCGAATAATCAAGGGCGTTGACACCGATATAGATATCGAACGATTCAAGGACCTCGGCCCAACCGAGGGCAAAGGAGAGAAAAATGGTGTTGCGCGCCGGCACATAGGTGATGGGGATATCGTCCTCGATCTCCCGATCCTTCGGTACTTCAATATCGGCGGTGAGGGCGCTGCCGCCGATCTTCCGCAGATCGATGGTCGCTACCTGGTGTTCCACCGCACCGACCCGAGGGGCATACTCCCGAGCCTTTTCCAGTTCCACCGAATGGCGCTGGCCATATTGAAAACTCATCGCATAGGGTTCAAAACCCTCAGCGCGGGCGATCGCCATACAGGTGGTCGAATCGAGCCCGCCACTGTACAGAACAATGGCCTTTTTACTCATGGAGTCATCCTTGGTTCCGTTACCCGACCGAACCCAGCCGGTGCATCTTGATCAGATTGGTGGTTCCTTTGGCTGAAACGGGGCTTCCCATGGTGATCGCCACCAGATCCCCTTCCTTTAACAATCCCGCATCCACCACTGCTTTTTCAAGGGTGGAGATCTGACTCTCCGTATCTCCGGTTCCGTCGACCAGCAGGCCGTACACCCCACCGTGCAGGGCCAGACGTCGCTTCACCCCTTTGGAGGGGGTGACACCGAAGACCGGAACCGTCGGCCGATATTTGGCAACCAGACCCGCCGTATCCCCGGTCTGAGTGAAGGCCAGAATCGCCGCGGCATCGAGATTCTCCGCCATATCGCCCACCGATTTGGCAATCGCTTCCGAGATCAGATAGGGTGCCTGGTCCTGATCGAAATGCTCAAACAGGTGTTGACGCAGGTGCGGGTCCTTCTCCACATCCTTGGCCACCTTGTCCATCAAATGAACCGCTTCCAGGGGATAAGCTCCGGTAGCCGTCTCGCCCGACAGCATGATGGCGTCGGTTCCGTCCATGATGGCGTTGGCCACATCGGAGGTTTCGGCCCGGGTCGGTCTGGGATTGTGTATCATGCTTTCCAGCATTTGGGTAGCGGTAATCACCGGCTTTCCGGCCATATTGCAGCGGTGGATGATCTCCTTCTGGATCAACGGCACCCGTTCGGGCTGCACCTCTACTCCGAGATCTCCCCGGGCCACCATCACGCCGTCGCTCACCTCCAGGATGGCAGGAAAATGCTCAACCGCTTCCGGTTTTTCGATCTTGGCGACCACCCGAATATCACTTTGAGCCCGTTGCAGCAAATCTTTCAGCAGAATCACGTCATGGGGCGTTCGAACAAAGGAGAGAGCGACCCAGTCGACCTCATGGTCGATACAGAACTGAAGGTCCCGCCGATCTTTCTCAGTCAGAGCGGGAGCTGACACGGACACCCCCGGGAGATTGATCCCTTTTCGGTCCTTCAGCGTTCCTCCAATCACCACCTGACAACGGACTTCCGTTTCCCCGGCCGACAGCACCCGCAATTCGAGCAGTCCGTCATCCAGCAGGATCTGATCGTCCGGTTTGACATCGTTTGGCAGCGCTTCATAGATGGTGGGAATCAGGTGATCGTGGCCCACCACATCGGCCGAAGTGATCGTGACCTCCTCCCCTTTCTTCAGCTCCAGTGCCCCCCCCGCCAACAGGCCGACCCGGATCTTAGGCCCCTGCAGATCGCCGAGGATTCCCACCGGCCAGTTTTTTGCGATAGAATACTCCCGTATTCGCCGAATCCAGAGCGCCTTGTCTGCTGGGTCTCCATGGGAAAAATTCAGTCGAAAGACATCTACGCCGGCATCAATCAGGGCATGAATCTTTTCCGGCGAGCAGGTGGCCGGTCCAAGGGTGGCAACAATCTTGGTGCGTCGAAACATAAAAAGCCTCCTCACAAGGGACAGGGGCAGTATAAATGCTGCTAAAGCATAGCACAGGGCCCCGCCCGGGCAATCGGGCGCAAAGTTTGCCCACTTGGCACGGCACATGCTATAAGTACAGGTTCTCAAAACGTTTTTACAGGGATCTGAACCGTGAAAATATTTAAACTTTTGCTCCGCCTGACCCTTTGGGGAGCCTTTCTTGGCAGCCTCATGGCCGGAGCCGCGTTGGTCGGTGCGTACATTTATGTGCAGGACTCCCTGCCCAGAATCGATTCCCTGGCGGACTATCGGCCACCGATCATCACCCGTGTCTTTGCCGACGACGGCAGTCTGATTGCCGAGTTCAGTGAAGAACGTCGGATCGTCGTCCCTTATGACCAGATCCCCGAACAGCTGGTGCAGGCCTTTGTGGCGGCCGAGGATGCCAACTTCTTCGGGCATGAAGGTATCGACCTTCTGTCAATCGTGCGCGCCGCCATCAAAAACTTTCAGGCCGGCCGGATCGTTCAGGGCGGCAGCACCATTACCCAACAGGTGGCCAAAGGTTTTCTGCTGACACCGGAAAAGAAATTTTCCCGGAAATTCAAAGAGGCGATCCTTGCCTACCGGATCGAACAGAAGTTCTCCAAAGAGGAGATCCTCTATCTCTATTTGAATCAGATTTACCTCGGCCACGGCGCCTATGGGGTTCAGGCCGCAGCCGAAAACTACTTCGACAAGGACGTCGATGAGCTGAACCTGGCCGAGTGCGCTATTCTGGCCGGACTGCCGCAGGCCCCCAGCCGCTACTCTCCCTACCGCCATTTCGACCGGGCCCGGGACCGCCAGCGCTACGTCCTGAAGCGAATGTCCAGCGAAGGCTATATCGACCGGGATCAGATGATCGACGCTCAGAAGACACCGGTCATCGTCCACAAGAGGGTCAATTACCGGTACACCGACAACGCCTATTTCACCGAACAGGTCCGCCGGTACCTTGAAGAGAATTTCACCTCGGATGTGCTGTATCGGGAAGGGCTTCAGGTTCACACCAGCCTGAACCTGAAGATGCAGCAGGCGGGCCAGCAGGCCGTGCAGGACAATCTACGAAACCACGACAAACGGCAAGGATACCAGGGAACGCAGGTGCTGACCCCCGAGGAGGCCGAGACCTTTCTCGCGGACCAGTCGGAGAAACTGGAACAGCCCCCCGCCAACGGCGACGTCGTGCAGGGAATCGTTCGTCCCGCCCCGGGCAAGGGAATCATGGTGGTGATCGGCCCCTATCGCGGGCGGATCGACCCCAAGGCCGAGGTCAACAAGTGGGCCGCTCCGCTGCGCCTTGGTGAAGAGGGGGAAGAGAGCCGCGGAAACCGCAAAGTTGAAAACCTCGACGAGACCGTTTCGACGGAGTCGGTTCTTCCACCCAACAGCCTGGTCCTGGTGCGTGTTCTGGGTCGGGACAAGCAGGGAACCCTCGACTTGGCGTTGGAACAGGAGGCCACAGCCCAAGGGGCGCTGGTGGCCATGGACCCCCATTCCGGCGAGATCAAGGCGATGGTCGGCGGCTACGACTTTAAACAAAGTCAGTACAATCGCGCTATTCAGGCCAAACGTCTTCCCGGCTCGGCGATCAAACCGCTGATCTATGCCGCAGCCCTGGACAAGGGCTACACGCCGGCCAGTATCATCCTCGATACACCTCTGATTTACGAGGAGTTGCGGGAGGAAACCGGGAAAATCATCGCCTGGAAGCCACGCAATTATTCCGAAAAGTTTTATGGCCCTACCCGCTTCCGCAAAGCGCTGGCCTCTTCCATGAATGTGGTGACGATCAAGATCCTGGAGGATATCGGAGTACGCTATGCCGCCAACTATGCCCAGAAGCTGGGCGTGGATACCCCGCTGACCCGCGATCTCACTCTTGGCCTCGGCTCGACGGCTGTCACCCCCCTGGAGATAACCCGAGCCTACTGCACGTTCGCCAACGGCGGGGTGCGGGTGACCCCTTCTTATATCAGCCGCATTTACGATCGCGATGGCAACATCCTGCATTCCATCGATCCGGCCGACTTCCCGGAAGGGATCGGACCGGGTCAGAAGCTGATCACCGAAGCACCACAGCGGGTCATCACCCAGGAAACAGCCTATCTGATCACCAACATCATGGAATCGGTGGTGCAGGAGGGAACAGGGCGTCGGGCTAAACGGATCGGCCGGCCCCTGGCCGGAAAAACCGGCACCACCAACGATCTGAAGGATGCCTGGTTTGTCGGTTTCAGTCCCAGTCTCGTTGCCACCTCCTGGGTCGGCTACGATATCGCAGAGTATCTCGGCAAGCATGAAACTGGCAGCCGTGCCGCTTCGCCGGCCTGGATCAATTTCATGGATGAAGCCCTTCAGGAACGGCCCGTCGCCGAATTTCCCGTCCCGGACACGATCGAGTTCCATCCGATTGATCGGGAAACCGGTCTACTGCTGGACGAGGCGGCGGATTCCTATATTGAGGTCTTTGCGCCGGGAACCGCACCCACCCGATTTGCGGACGAAGAGGTTCAGCCGACGGCAAGGGACTTTTTCCGGCTCGACCTGGAAGAAAACCTGTAATCCTCCAGAGAGCTTGCATTTTTATGGGTTTGATTTAGCATGATAAGTCCGTGCCAATAGTGTGCGGCACAACCACGGCTTTTGGAGGAGAAAGATATGTGGCAACTGCTCGTCGGAACCTCAGACCACATGGCCGGTCTGATCGCGAGGGCGACCCTGGGGCTGGTCCTGTTTCCCCATGGCGCTCAGAAGCTGTTGGGCTGGTTTGGCGGGGCCGGACCGGAAGCAACGATCAACGCCCTGGGGCAGATGGGAATCCCCCCAATCCTTGCCATGGCGGTGATCGCCGGTGAGACCCTGGGAGCCCTCTTCCTTATTATCGGTTTCCTCAGCCGGTTCTGCGCCCTCTCGGTCGGTGCCATTATGGCTGGTGCTATCGTGATGGTTCACCAGCAGCATGGTTTCTTCATGAACTGGTTCGGTCAACAGGCCGGGGAAGGGTTTGAATACCACCTTCTGGCGATCGGACTGGCACTGGTGGTCTTTATCTCCGGAGGCGGGTTCGCTTCGATCGACTACCTGCTGACCCGGGAGCACTGAGGTTCCAACCCATTCTGCTGAAATTCGGCAGCCGACGGAGGAACGCCGAAGAAATATCCCTGCCCCAAAAGACACCCCTGCGCCAGGAGCCATTGCTTCTGGCGTTCGTTTTCGGTCTCTTCAATAAACTGCCGACCGGTCTGCTGGATATCCTTCCCCATCGCCTGATGAGTGATCGTGCAGCCCCCGACAAAAAGCTCTTTCGATCCCGATCGACATGGATCGATTTGTTACACTACCAGGGAGCACCAGAACGAAAAAGCGGCTGCAAAAGGCCGCTCATCATTTCATGGGAGGAACGACGATGGCCGCCGCAGAATTTCGCTTGTTACACACAATGATCCGGGTTCAGAATCTGGAAAAAAGCCTCGACTTTTATACCCGGATTCTGGGAATGACTCTCTTGCGCCAAAAAGATTATCCGGGAGGGGAGTTTACGCTTGCCTTTGTCGGTTATGGGGAGGAAAAAGAGACAGCCGTGATCGAACTGACCCACAACTGGGGGCAGACGAAGCCCTATGAACTGGGGAACGGATTCGGCCATATCGCGCTGGGCGTCGCCGACATCTATGCCGTGTGTGACCGCCTCAAAGCGGAAGGGGCTTCGGTGGTGAGAGAGCCGGGGCCGATGAAACATGGATCGACCCATATCGCTTTTATCGAGGACCCCGACGGTTACAAGATCGAGCTGATTCAGACCGGGGGGTAAAGGTTACCGACCAATCCCCAGTCGTTGATAGAAACTGGGTTTCAGATAACGGAACGATTGGATGAACGCATCAAAGACCGGCCCATGGATATCGGAGAACGGCCTTCCCTCTTCTTCCCACTGCGTAAAGATAAAGGCCACAATCCGTTCTCCCCGATAGACAAAGAGGACGCGACCGCGAACTTTGGATTTTTTCACGGGCTCATGCCCGACGACCTGCATCTCCAGCGCCGGCTTTCCGTTCCAGGAGGTTTCGACAAAGGTCGGTGTCTCAAACTGAACCCGTGCCGCCCACAGGTAGCGTTTGAGGAACTCAGTGGCACGGGGTTTCAGCTCTCGGCTGTACCCGAACGGTTCTTCCGCATAGGAGATCGCCACCTGCCCGGTGAAGTTTCCGTCCCATCGGACAAAGGCCAGGGACACATCCTCTTCATTCATATCGTACAGAGCCCAGGGAGCCGGCGGATGGCGGAAGGCATATTCCTCACGCCAAACCGATTCCTCGCCGACCTTCGTCAACGTCGGTGGTTCTTTCGGCGCCGGAACGACACAGCCTCCCAGAAGAAGCGCAAGAAGAATCAACCATCCGTATCTCATCGGTTCTCCTCGTTCAGCTGTTTCAAAAGGGTCAGAATCGCCTGATAATCGGGAGAGCCGTCCTGGACGTAACGCAGAATTCCGTTGCGGTCGATCACCACCGTGCGCCGGGAGAACATCGGCTGCGGCTCTTTCTCGGCCCCGAACATTACGCCCAAGTAAGCCGTCTGATTCGACAACAGGGGGAACGTCAGCCCGAGATCATCGGACCATTGTTTCAGGGTAATGGGGTTATCCATGCTGACACCCGCCACGCGGGTGTTGAGGCGCTCGTAGAGGTAGAGGTTCCTCTGGTGCCCCTCCATTTCCCCGGTTCAGACGGGGGTGAAAGCCGCAGGGAAAAAGGTCAGGATCAGATGGTGACTGCCGTAGATCTGGTTGACATAGTCAAACAGACCCTGTGTGGAGGTGAGGGTAAATTCCGGCGCCTGGTCTCCAATAGAAAACGGCTTCACCTGCTGGGCCGCCAGAACCATCGGGCTCCACAACAGAACGGTCAGTAGAAGAAAAATCGGTACCTGTCTCATCGGGTCTCTCCAAATCTTGCTCTTTTAATGAGTATACCAACCCGAGAGACAAAAGCGGAATCAACGGTGCTTTTTTAACAGAACCGACATATCTTCGGCCGGTGTGGGACGGCCAAGGAGAAAGCCCTGCCCCTGGTGGCAACCTTGTTCCACCAGAAACTGCAGCTGTTTTTCATTTTCGATACCTTCGGCGACGATCTGCAGCCCCAGGTTCCAGCCAAGGTTGATGACGGTACAGACGATGGCCGCATCGTTGAACGAGGTTTCAAAATCGGTGATAAACGAGCGGTCGATTTTCAACTTTTTGAGGGGGAACCGGCTCAGATAGGCCAGAGAGGAATAACCGGCACCAAAGTCGTCAATACTGACCGCCACACCCATCTCTTTTAGGTCGGACATGGTGGACATCGCCGCTTCGGAATGTTCCATCAAGAGATTTTCGGTAATTTCCAATTCGAGCAGATAGGGCTCGATACCTGTTTCCTCGAGAATATTGGCGACCGTCTGGCTCCAATCGCTCTGCTGAAACTGCGCCGGCGATATGTTGACCGCAACCGGCACCACAGGAAGGCCGGTCTCCTGCCAAGTGCGGATCTGATAACAGGCTTCGCGCAGAATCCAGTCTCCCATGGGAAGAATCAGGCCGGTCTCTTCGGCCAGAGGGATAAAATCTCCGGGCGGCACCATCCCCCGTTCCGGGTGATGCCAGCGAAGCAGGGCCTCCATACCCACAAGCTGTCCGTCTTCCAGTTCGAATTGCGGCTGATAATGCAGGACAAACTGGTCCTGCTCCAGGGCTCTTCGCAGGCTGCTTTCAAGGAAGAGGAATTCGGTGGCCCGGGCATTCATCTCCGCATGGTAAAAACGGTAACAGTTGCGGGTTTCCTTGGCCTTGTACATGGCCACATCCGCATATTTCATCAGTCCTTGTGCCGATGCCGAATCCTCAGGATAGAGAGCCAACCCGATACTGGTGGTGACAAAAAGTTCACCCTCAGGAAGGGAGATTGCCGGCTGGACCGTCTCCTTGACCTTCTGGGCCAGGTGGGTGAGGCTGTCTACATCGGTCACATCCTCCACCAGAATGACGAATTCATCCCCACCCAGGCGCCCTACCGTATCTGTGGAACGGACTGTTTTTTTCAGCCGTTCCGCCACACGACAGAGAACCCTGTCCCCGATATCGTGTCCCAGGCTGTCGTTGATATTTTTAAAGCGATCCAGATCGAGAAAGAAAACGGCCACTCCGGTCTCGTGTCGGGCAGCCAGATTGATGGCATGCTCAAGCCGGTCCTGAAACAGAAGCCTGTTGGGCAAACCGGTCAGGGAGTCATGAAACGCCAGGTAGTTGAGTCGTTCTTCATTTTCAAGCAGCTGTAACTCATGTTGTTTTCGATCACTGATATCTCGGACATAACACAGAAGAACAGGTTGATCGGCCCATTCACACCGACTGACCCGAATATCAACCGGGAACACGGTGCCGTTGGCCTGGCGGTGCTTGGACTCGAAATGGCGGTTGTCTTCGACCTCGATCTCTCTCAGAAGACCGTCCAGCATATCGGGGGTAAAGATCGGATCGATATCAAAAACGGACATCTTTCGAAGTTGCTCCCGCTCCACGCCCAGGCTTTCCTCGGCATGTTCGTTCACGTCCAGTATCTGTCCGTCCAGACTCACCAGATAGATAGCATCCGGTGCGTCTTCAAACAGCCGCTGCATCTGCCAGCGACTGGCCTGAAGTTCTTTTTCCGCGCGACGTCGCCGGTTGATATTCAAACTGAGCAGGGCGATGATCCACAGCAGAGAGAACAGAACACAGGCAACCGCAAAGGATTCGTAGGGATATTGGGAGATCAGGTTGATCGGTTCGTTGATCAGGCGGCTGCCTTCCGGAAGAAGCACCCGTGGCAATTGGTGTTTCCGAAGAGCCTGATAGTCAAAAACCGCTTCTGCCGCAGTCACCGCCTGCTGAGGCTGCAAGGGGCTGTCCGAGGTGAGCATGGAGACCGCCACTTTCGCCGCAGAATTCCCTTGAAACCGACTGCTGTTGACCCAACCGCCGATCGCACCTGGCAGTAGATAGGTATCTTCCATCACAAAAATCTGGAAATCACCCGCTCCGGCAATCGCTTTGACAACCTGCGGCAAAGGCGCCACTTGATTCTGATCATCCCAGAACCCGCCGATCGTGGACAACAGGACCACGCCCTGTTTTCGTTTTCTCAACTGGGAAACAACCTGGGTCAGGGAACGATCGGCCAGAAACTCCATTTCCAGCCAGGATCCATGCTCCCAGCCTTCCCGGCGAATCGCCTCCGCCATGGCCCTATGGGTCGAAGACCCGTCCCCGACCACCAGGATCTCGTTCAGATCGGGGTGAAGCTTTCGCAACAGATCAAGGTTCTGCTGAACCTGAAGACGTTCAAATATCCCCTGCATTGAAGGGGTCAGGTGCCGTTCCTGGTTCAGATTGTTCACACCGCTGAAAACAATCGGGACCGTTGTGAAGACTTCCCGGGCTTCCTCAAGAACAAACGTTAATCCATTGTCGTCGGTGGTATAGATCAGATCCGGTTTGAAATTTTGGTATTTGTCGCGGAGATAGTTGAGAAAAAAGGTGCGATAGGCAGGGTCAAAGGAGCGCCGCTTGGTGTCCAGGTACTCTGAATAGATCTGAAGCTCAGTCTGAGGCAGTTTTGATTTCAGGGTGGAAGCAAATCCCTCGTGTTGCCCCTCCGTCCAGCCGTATCCCTGGTGATAAGCGTGAATCGCCAGAATCTTCAGTTCATCGGTCGAAGCAGCCGCTCCTGTCCCTGCCGAGCCCAGAAGGCACAGAAAGGTGACGACAACAATCCAGATCGATGAATTGCAAATCATATACAGCCTGTTCGGCTTCAAAGCATGAACCCCCTCTAACAAAAGAAGGGTAAAGCAATGATCGGTCCGATGCAAACGGTTTTTTCTCAGCGGTTTCGGTCCGATTTTTTACCAAACCAATATGGCGTCCTCATCTCTCCCTAACAGGCCCCTTCCATCCTCGGGCCACCTGAGTGAAAGGGATGGTTCAATGATCTGGTTGCGTATTCTTTATCTACTGATGGGTTTTTCCATTTTGGGTCTAGCGACGATTGAACTGCTTCGGAGAACCTCGGGGCAGGATAATCTGGTCCGTCGATCGCGATCCGGGGGTTCCCTCCGATGATGTCGGACAAGACTTCAGAGGAGGAATCGCCGGGAACAGTTCTGATCGTCGAAGACGAGCCACCTCTGGCACAGATTCTGGACTACAACCTTGCTCGCAGCGGCTTTCAGACCCACGTGGCGCACGACGGCCTGACCGCCTGCAGGATGGCTGCCGCACATCGGCCGGATGCCATCCTGCTGGATATCCTGTTGCCCGACCTGGATGGGTTTGAACTCTGTCGAATGCTCAAGAAAGACCAGGATTCGGATATCTCTTCCATTCCGGTCATCATGATCAGTGCCCTGGGGGCCCAGGAGACGATTGATCTGGGTCTTTCTCTTGGTGCTGCGGCTTATTTTACCAAGCCGTACTCGGTCAAGCAGGTGGTTGCCTGCCTGCATGAATTATTAAAGGAGCGCGGGCAAAAAAACTGACAGAGCGAGAGGGATCACAAGGAGGGGAGGACACACGACAAAGGCTACACAGTATGATCTGCAACGACCTGGATGAAATACTCGCCCATCGAAAACTGGCCTCCTGGTTCCAACCTCTTGTGAACCTGAAAGAACACCGTATCATCGGTTATGAAGCCTTGGTGCGCGGGCCCTCCGACAGCCCTTACCATTCCCCCATGAAGCTGTTTGATGCAGCCCTTCGGTGCGACCGGCAGGTCGACCTGGAGCTGATTTGTCGTGAAGTCCATATCCGGAACTTCAGCCGGCTGGAACTTCCCGGAAAACTGTTTCTGAACGTCAACCCCCTGACTCTTCAACAACCGAACCATCCCACCGGCTTTACCCTGCGCCACCTGGAACAATATGGCCTTGCGCCTGGGGACGTTGTTATCGAACTGACCGAGCAGGTACCGATCGAGGATTATAATCTGCTTCGGGCAACACTGGGACACTACCGCAGCATGGGGTTTGCCGTTGCGATCGATGATCTGGGGGCCGGTTACGCCGGTTTGCGCCTCTGGTCGGAGTTACGCCCGGATTACGTAAAGTTCGACAAGCATTTTATTCAGGGTGTCAATGAAGACAACAGCAAGCGCCAGTTTATCCGGTCGATGCAGGAGATTGCTCTGGGTCTGGGTTGCATTACCATTGCCGAGGGGATCGAAAACCAGGCTGAGTATCGGGTCATGCAATCCCTGGGCATCTCCATTGGTCAGGGTTACCACTTTGACCGCCCCAAGGCCAATCCGATGCGGGATCTTCCGGTCCTGCAAGACCTTCATCACGAGGCCTATTGTCCCCTCCCGGGTCAGCGGACCGAAAATCTGTCCAACCTGATTACCGAGGTTCCCACCATTCAGCCGAACACCCCCCTGCTGGATGTGGATGAAATCTTCAGCGTCAACCCGGACCTCTGGTCGATTCCTGTCATCGATCGGAGTCGCCCTGTCGGCATCATCCGGCGCCATGAGTTCCTTCGTCTCTTTGCCAGCCGCTATGGCCGCGATCTTTATTCCCGCCATCCGATTGAAAAATTCATGGAACCGGACCCGCTGATCATCGACAAGCACATCAGTCTGGAGAAGGTCAGTAAAGTGGTTACCGGGAGCAAGCAGCTTCAACCCGGAGAGTATTTTATTATTGTCGATCAGGGCCTTTATGTCGGTGTCGGCACGGTCATGGATCTATTGCGGACGATCACCGACCTGCAAGTCAAAAATGCCCGTTACGCCAATCCGTTGACCGGCCTTCCCGGAAACGTGCCGATTAATGAAATTCTTCAGACCCTTATCCGTAATCAACACACGTTCACGACGTGTTACGTGGATTTGGACAATTTCAAACCGTTCAACGACTTTTACGATTACAATCGTGGCGACCAGGTTCTCCAGATGTTGGCCAAGCTGTTGGCGGATGAAGCCCACCCCGACCGTGATTTTATCGGTCATATCGGGGGGGACGACTTTATGCTGATCTTTCAGAGCGAAGACTGGGAACTGCGCTGTCAGCGCATTCTCAAACGGTTTTCCCAACAGGTCACGCATTTCTACGATTCTCGGCACCGCAAGGACGGTGGGATCTATGCCACTAACCGGAGCGGTGAACAGGTCTTTTACCCTCTGATGACCGTCTCTATCGGAGCCACCCGCTCCTCGACCGCACATCACCAAAGTTGCCATGAGGTCGCTTCTCGTGCCAGTGAGGCCAAACGGATGGCCAAGAAAACCAAAGGCAACAGCCTTTTTATTGACCGTCGAAGCCACCACCCCAAAGTCCCTTCGCAGCATTCAACCACTGCCTGACCTCCTGAATGACGCAAAAAAACGCCACAGCCTAATCCATTGCTAACATTTTAAAGTTAAAAATTTTTCATAATATCGGCAATGATTTTTTAAAGGAGACATCATGAGTCTCGGAAAAAAGCTTACTCTCGGGTTTGGCGCGATTATCTTTCTGGTCATCGGCATGTGCGGCTGGTCTTACTGGACCGGCACGCGGGTTCTTGACGCAAGCGATAAGGCGTTGGTCGCACAAACTTCCGCCCGCCAGGCTCAGGAGTTCTCAGAACAGGCCCGGCTGTGGAAAGAACGAATCGCCGCCACGGTTACCGGTCACCAGAAAGAGCTCCAACTGCTTCAGGCCAGTCTTTTACGGAACCAGTCGCCCGCCAACGCTTTCCTGGCAGAAACACCTAACAGCCTGCGAGAGTTTCTGTCTTACTCCGATCTGGAACAGCTCTATCTTCTGGCACCGGGCAGCCAAAAGGTGGTGACCCAGCTGACAAAGCAGCAAGAGCTTCTGGAACGTGAAGGTGCTGCCCTCCAGGAGGGGTGGAGGGTTCGCCACGAAGGGCTGGCGCCTCAGCTCGAAGGTTTGAAACGGACCTTGCTGAACTGGTCTCTCAAAACCGCCAACATGGTCTTTATTCAGAGTTCGGTTTCCGAACTCGTTGCGGACGAGTTGGAGGAGACGCCGCTCGAAGAGTTTCTGGCCAGCCCTATTTATCAAGAGTTTGCCCCCCAGTATGCGCCTCTCGTAGAAACGATGAAAAGTGCCCGGGTTACCAACGAAAAACTCTATCGCGCCATCTACGATCTGGACGACATCATGATGGAGGGCGCCTGGGAAAAAGCCCGTTTGCATTACCGGGATTTCTTCCCGCCGTTGACCAAATCCCTGTTGGTCGACCTTGACAGTTTGCTCTCCAGTGAAAATCGCATCCTCAAAGCCCAGAAACGGGGTATTGAGCGTCTCAATGGTCCTCTCAGCCAAGCCTCGGACGACGCGCAAAGGCTGCTGGCGCAACTGGAAACGAGCATCTCGTCCCGGGCCGCAGGACGACAGACGGCAGCGCTCGAAGCCTCCCAGGCGGCGATTGCCGCTGGCAAGGCCATGAGAAGCGAGGTCAAATTGGCTCAGATGTCGACCATCGGCCTAACCTTGGGGATTGTCCTTCTTTCAATGCTGATGAGTTGGTTTCTGGTTCGGGTGACCACCCGTCCTCTGGCACAAGCGATCCAGATGCTGAAGGATCTTGGGAATGGTAAGCTCGACCGACGTCTCAGCCTTCGGTCGAAAGATGAATTCGGCCAGATGGCACAGACCATGAACAGCTTTGCCGACACCCTTCAGCATCAGGTTCTGACCGCATTCCGCTGCCTCGCTCAGGGCGACTTCACCTTTAAGGCCGATGGGCTGATCGCCGAGCCTCTTGCTGAGGCCAACCGGAGCCTCAATCAACTGATCGACGAGATCGATGCCTCGGCTCAGCAGGTCAATCTCGGCAGTAATCAGATCCATAGCACCAGCCAGACCTTGTCGGAGGGTGCAACTGAGCAGGCCCGTTCCATTGAGGAGATCACCGGCCATATGGATGGCATCTCCAACCGTACCCAAATGAATACTGAGCGTGTTCAAGAGGCCAATAAGCTGTCCTCGGAAGCTCAGGGTGCTGCCAAACACGGGCGAGACCAGATGCAACAGATGACAGCGTCCATGGCCGAGATCAATCAGGCCGGTGAAGCGATCTCCAAAATCATCAAAACGATCGATGAGATCGCCTTTCAAACCAACCTGCTGGCTTTGAATGCAGCGGTTGAAGCCGCCCGGGCCGGCCAACACGGTAAGGGATTCGCCGTGGTGGCGGAAGAGGTTCGGGGCCTGGCGGCGCGAAGCGCCAAGGCGGCGGCAGAAACCGCTGTATTAATTGAAGACGCAGTCACCCGGGCCCAAAGAGGGACCGAAATCGCCGGTCGAACGTCTCACGCCCTGGACGGTATTGAAGAGACCATCGGTAGTCTTGGACAGCTTATCGAAGATATCTCCAGCACCTTTGTCCAACAGGCTGGCGGCATCCGCCAGACCAACGAGCGACTTCAGGATATTCGGCGGGTCACCGAGCAGAATACAGCCCACGCGGAGGAAGCGGCGGCGGCCGCCGCCGAACTGGCGGGTCAGGCGACCAGTCTGCATCAGAGAATCAGTCAGTTCACTTTGAGCAACCAGTTTCGTGGTCACCATTCCCTGCCTCACCCAACACAGAGTGCTGACGATCAATTGAACCTTTTATCGCCTCCAGAGCGTGTCGCCTGATTTCGGAACACCGAAAATACGTATCTCTCCAGGAATATTGTCAAAAAAAAGGCCGGAACCCTTGAGGTTCCGGCATCCGTTTAATGACAAACCCCTTCCCTGGGCTTTGTCATACTCGTTTCGCCCTCGTGTAAGGATGGCGTGGTTTTGCTTTACTCACAAACTCAGGAGCTGACAATGCCCCTGAGTTTGGCTCGCCCATCCTTGGGCTCGAGCTGACTGTTTGTCAACAGTCTCAAATGCCGGAAACTTGAAGTTTCCGGCATTTTTTTGGGAGTCACTCAGGCAATCGTGTGACGAACAATATCGCCCTGGATCATGTAGATGATATCTTCGGCGATATTGGTTGCCAGGTCAGCAATCCGTTCCAGATGCCGGGATACCGTCAGGTAACTCATGTGCTGGTGAATATGTTCGGGTGCCTCCTGAATCGCTTCTTTGACCTTGTCGAAATTTTCCGCATGGCGCCGGTCGATCTCATCGTCCATTGCCATGACTTTTTTGGCCAGAATCACGTCCTTGTTCACCAGAGAGTCGAGAGCGAACTCCAGCATCTGTTGAGTCTCTTCCGCCATCTTCCGCAAATCGTAAGGGCAGGTTACATGCTTCTTTTCACACAGAGACAGGGCGCGGCGGGACAAGGCAGCGGCCAGGTCGCTGATCCGTTCAAGGTCGTTGTTCATCTTGAGGATGGCGATAATATAACGCAAGTCACTTGCCACAGGCTGATACAATGCCAACGCCTTGAGACACTCTTCTTCCAGTTCTACTTCCAGGGTATTGACCCGGTCGTCCGAATCGACCACCTTCTGCGCCAGGTCACAATCGTTCTTTTCCAGCGCACGGACCGACTGCTGCACCGACTCCTCCACCAGTGCCGCCAGGGACAGGAGGCGTTTTTTCAACAGCTCCAGTTCACGATGAAAATGCAAGGTCATATCTTCCCCCCTTAACCGAAACGGCCGGTGATGTAGTCTTCCGTTTTCTTGTTTTTCGGATTGGTAAAGATGTCTTGAGTCTTATCATACTCTACCAGCTCACCTTCGAACAAAAAGGCCGTGTAATCGGAGACACGTGCCGCCTGCTGCATGTTGTGGGTAACGATCAGGATGGTGAACTCTTCGCGCAGTTCGGTGATCAGGTCTTCCACTCGGGCGGTCGACTTGGGGTCGAGCGCAGAACAGGGTTCGTCCATCAGGATGACTTCCGGATTGACCGCGATGGCGCGGGCAATACAGAGACGCTGCATCTGCCCACCGGACAGTCCGAGGGCCGATTCACTTAACCGATCCTTGACCTCGTCCCAGAGGGCCGCACCGTGAAGGGCTTTTTCCACCGTCTCGTCCAGCACCGCCTTGTCTTTGATGCCGGCGATCCGAAGACCGTAGATAACGTTTTCGTAGATCGACTTGGGGAAGGGGTTGGATTTCTGGAAGACCATCCCCACCCGGCGCCGCAGTTCGATGACATCGACACCCGCCGAATAAATATCCGTGCCATGAAGACGGATGTTGCCGTCCATACGGGCAATATCCACCAGGTCGTTCATCCGGTTGAAGCACCGCAAAAAAGTCGACTTGCCGCATCCCGAAGGTCCGATCAGCGCTGTCACCTGTTTTTTGGGAAACGACAGATTCAGATCGAAAAGCGCCTGGGCGTCGCCGTAATAAAAATTGAATTTTTCGACCTCGATAACGGGGTCCGGAATGGTGATATCGGTCATGATCAGTCCCTTATTAAATTAGAACGTACCCGAAGAGTACTTCTTTTTCATCTTGTTTCGCATATGGATTGCCACGCTGCTCATGACCAGTACAATCAGCACCAGCAACAGGGTGGTCACATAAACCATCGGTTTTGCGGCCTCAACATTCGGCGATTGGAAACCGATGTCGTAGATATGAAAACCCAGATGCATAAACTTGCGATCCAGGTGGAGGAACGGGAACTCTCCATCCAGGGGAAGACTGGGGGCCAGCTTGACCACCCCGGTGATCATCAACGGTGCAACTTCACCGGCAGCGCGGGCCATGGAAAGGATCAGACCGGTCATAATCCCCGGAGAAGCCATCGGCAGCAGGATACGGGTCAGGAGTTGGAACTTGGTGGAACCCAGCGCCAGGGAACCTTCGCGTACCCCCTGGGGAATCGCACCCAAAGCCTCATCGGTGGAGACGATAACCACCGGCACCGTCAGGATAGCCAGGGTCAGCGAGGCCCAGAGAATACCGCCGGTGCCCATGGTCGGGGTCGGTAACCGTTCCGGGTAGAAGATCTGGTCCAAGGTCCCACCGATCCCATAGACGAAGAAACCCAGACCGAAGATGCCGTAAACGATCGACGGAATCCCGGCCAGGTTGTTAACCGCGATCCGGACCAGTCGCACAACCGGTCCGTCCTTGGCGTACTCCCGCAGATAGACCGCAGCGATAACCCCCATGGGGAAGGACACCAGGCTCATCAGGAAGATCAGCATCACGGTGCCGAAGATTGCGGGAAACAGACCGCCCTCGGTGTTGGCTTCCCGAGGTTCTCCGAGGAACAGCTCAATCAGCTTGCTGCCGTAGAAGAGCATCTTGGACCCGGTCCCCATATCGTTGGGCTGGTAGAGTCGCACCACATGGGACAGTGGCAGGTCGATCTTGATACCGTTGGCGTCTTCCAGCAGCAGCCTGTACCTGGCTTGTTCGGCGCGGAGCTCATCCTGCTGATTCAGCAGGATGGTGAAATCTTCCCGCAGGGCATTGTGCATCCGCCGGACATCCAGCAACTCAGGGTCCTCGTCCTTCACACCGTTGTAGACCAGACGCTGGTCCTCCAGACGCAACTCCTGCATCTGCTTGGAAAGGACCTGAATCCGATCGGCCAGAGCTTCAATTCGATGTTCCAGATTTTCAACCACCTCTTTTTTCTGATGGAACAGATCCAGTACATCCTGATCCTCTGTCCCTTCCAGACCGGGGGCCCGGACTCCGGTCAGATAGCCGTAGAAATTTCCATACTCTTCCCGCTCGATGGCCACCGCATCCTTCGGCTCTGTGGTCTCGGTCACATCGGGTAGATTGATCCAGCGGAAATCCAGTCCGTTGATCTCCCGGTTGCCGATCTTGAACTGGGCCCGGTCACCTTCGCCGGACGGCATCGGCTCCTGCTTGATATGCTCGCCCATCACCCGGGTACCGTCCTTCATCTGCAGTTGCTGAAGGTTGGCAGGCCAGAAAACACCCAGTCCATTGACCATAACCACCACAATCAGGGTGGCGGTGATCAGCAGGGTCAGCGCCAGCGAGGCCCCGGTCATCCAGACCCAGGGTTCCCCCTTGCGCCAGAGGCTTTCGCTCTTGTTATTCGTAATATCCACGTTTCGGTCCTTCGTCTTCGGTTCGGGTTAGAAGCGGCCGTACTTGCGCCGCAGTCGCTGCCGAACCACTTCGGCCACGGTATTCAGGACAAAGGTCATCACGAAAAGGATGACCGCCGAAAGGAACAGAACCCGGTACAGGGTCCCACCCACCGGTGCTTCGGGAATCTCGACCGCGATGTTGGCCGACAAGGGACGCATCCCGTTAAAGATCGACCATTCCATGATGGCCGTGTTACCGGTCGCCATCAGCACGATCATCGTTTCACCGATCGCGCGACCGAAACCGATCATGGTTCCGGCAAAGATCCCGGGCGAGGCCGAGGGCAGAATGACCCGGGCCACTGTCTGCCAGCGGCTGGCTCCCACTGCCAGGGAGGCCGCCTTCAGCGGTTTGGGCACGTTGGACAGACTGTCTTCGGCGATGGTGAAGATAATCGGGATCACCGCAAAACCCATCGCCAGGGCGATAATCATGCAGTTCCGCGGGTCGTAACGCATACCGGCCGAGTTGAACAACCAGAGCTTGAAACTGCCGTCAAACAATACCCCTTCAAAGAAAGGTCCCAGAAGATAAGCCACGAAAAGAGAGAAGATGAAGATCGGTGCAATGACGAGAAACTCGTTCCCTTTTTCAAGATCTTTGACCTGATCCTTTTTACGAAACTGGTCCCACAGAGCCAGGAAGCCGAAAAAGACGAACGGGGTGAGAATAAACGTGATAAAAACAGCCACCACGTTGATCTCAACCAGTGGGGCCAGCCAGAGGGCGGCCAGGAAACCGATGACCACGGTAGGGATGGCGGCCATGATCTCGACCGTCGGTTTGATCATCTCCCGGGTTCTTGCGCTGGCAAACTGAGAGGTGTAGATCGCGCCCAGCAAGGCTACCGGGACGGCAAACAACATGGCATACACAGTACCCTTGATGGTTCCGAAGATCAGCGGTGTCAGGCTCAGTTTCGGCTCGAAATCATCGCTGCCCGAGGAGGACTGCCAGGAATAGCTCGGTTCGTCGTAGCTTTCATACCAGACCTTGCCAAACAGGGTGGTCCAGCTGATTTCCGGATGGGGGTTGTCCACCTCCCAGATGGTGACTTTTCCATCGGCCGACTGGGCCAGCAGTCCATTATCCCGGATAGAAGCCGAGATCCGTTCGGTTTTTCCCGGCTCTTCAAAGGTCAGCAGCAATCGTTCGCTGGTGGTATGGTTCAGGTGGATCTTTCCGGTCGCATCCAACGAGTAAAATCCTTTGTTACGGCTGGACGGAACAAACTGCTTGATCGGGGCTCCATGGGGTTTGAGGGTATGGATCTTCTCCAGAAACTTCCCTTTGCCCTGCTCCGGCTTACGAACCGGGAACCAGGAGGCGACCCGCCCCTTGTCATCACCGACCAGTACGGAGATATCGCCCAGAAGCATTGCCAGTGCGGTAATAGCGGTCCCGTCACCGGAAGCATCCACTTTTTCAGTCAGGGCAACCTCTTCCGGATCAGCCAGTTGCCAACGAAGCAGTTCACCCTTGTCAGTTCCGACATAGAGAATATCGCCCAGAGTACCCAAGGCCATAGCGGTCAGGGTCTCCCGGCCCTCGGTCAGGCGGGTATGCTGAACCACCTCTTCCTCCTCACCCAGCATGTCTTCCTGCACTACCCACTGTCTGAGGTGGAGGCTTCCGTCCTGCATCAAGTCAACCCGGGTGGTCCGGTTTTCCTCTTCATGGAAGCGGGCCAGGCTTTTGAGCGGAATGCCGTTTTCAGGAGTCGGAAGTTTTTTGATCTGCTTGATGACCGGACGGATGGTCCGTGTGCCTTCGGCATCGAACTCGGGTTTGAACTGAACCTGAATCAGGCCGAGCGATCCATCGTCCCACAACAGATTGAATTTCTGGGCACCATAACTATCGATAGCCAGAATTTTTTTCCCGCCATTGGCCGACTGAAGTTGTTTCTGAAAGACCAGTTGACTGCGCCGGGTGTCGACAAAACGAACCATTCCAGTCTTATCGATCGAAAAGGCCGTTTCAAGGTATTCATCCACACCGGAGGTCAAAATGGGATGGTCCTGCTTCTCTCCCTGCAGGGAAAACTTGGCGAACACGTCTGCATCGGCCGGCAGGAAAAGGGGCACAGAGACCTTGGCAATCAATAAAAGGATCAGCACAACGCAGAAGATAATCGAGACCCCACCCAGGGTGATACCGTAGCGGGCCCAGCGATCGTTCCGTTTTGCGCGTTTCAGAAACTTCTGGTCCATAAGGGGAATACCTGTTCTTTATAAGGAATATGAGCAAAACATGAGGTCGCGTCGTTTATCCACTGCAATCACCCTCAGTGTCAAGGCACAATATTGCTAATTAACCATTCCTTTATTAGCAGACGATGAATATCCGCCCACTTCAAACAAAAGTACCCCCTGAACCCGAAAGGCCCAGGGGGTACTTTCTGTGTTAAACCGAATCAGTTACTCGCATCAGTCGAGAGCGCTGACCTGCTTGGCTGCCAATTCGGCGGTCAGGGGCAGGTAACCGTCTTTGACGACGATCTGCTGACCTTCCTTGGAGCAGACGAACTTCAGGAATTCCTTCACAACGGGATCCATTTTCTTGCTGGGATCCTTCACAACGTAAACCCACAGCATACGGCCCAGAGGGTACTTGCCCTTGAGAACGTTGGCGTAGGTTGGCTCGTAAACGCTGCCGCCCTTCTTCTTGGACAAAGCGATGGCCTTAACACCGGAAGTCTTGTAGCCGATGCCGGAGTAGCCGATGCCGGCCTTGTCTTCGGTAACGGACAGAACAACAGAAGCGGAACCAGGCTGCTCTTTCACGGTGTCCCTGTAATCACCTTTGAACAGAGCCTTCTTCTTGAAGTAACCGTAGGTACCGGAGGCCGAGTTACGGCCATAGAGGCTGACGGGCATGGCGGCCAGACCGCCCTTGATGCCGACCTGACCCCAGGTGGTGATATCGTCGAGACCGCCCTTACGGGTCTTGGAGAAAATGGCGTCCACTTCCTGCAGGGACAGAGCTTCGATCGGGTTGTCCTTGTTCACAAAAACAGCCAGGGAGTCCAGAGCCACACCAACCTTGGTCGGTTGGAAACCATATTTCTTTTCAAACTTATCGGTCTCTTTGGACTTCATTTTGCGGCTCATGGGACCGAGCTGAGCAGTACCGGCGATCAGAGCGGGAGGAGCTGTCGAAGAGCCCTTGCCCTCGATCTGGATGTTGACGTTGGGGTACATCTTACGGAAAGACTCGGCCCACAAGGTCATCAGGTTGTTCAGGGTGTCGGACCCGATGGAGTTCAGGTTGCCGGCAATTCCGTCTACCTTCTGATAAGAGGGCAGCTTGGCATCAATTTCGAGGGCCAGTGCGGAACCGGCGCCCATCACGATCGCCAGGGTAGCGACGACCAGAACTTTCAGCTGTTTCATGGTGTTAATCTCCTTTTTTGTTTCCAAATTATAAGGGGGACGACGATGCCGTCCCGGGTTTTACCAATTCGGGGCCCAAACTAAGGACACTCTGTTAGGGTTCTGTTAGGAAAAGGTGAATTTTCCGTATTCCCGGTTCAGAAAACTTATCCTAAACTCTTAATTTTGCGGAATAAACAAGGTAAATACCGTTCCTTCACCGAGTTCGCTTGCTACCGTGACGCGCCCCTGGTGGGACTGGGCGATATGTTTGACGATCGCCAGCCCGAGACCGGTCCCACCCAGCTTTCGACTGCGGGCTTTGTCGACCCGATAAAACCGTTCGAACAACCGGGGAAGATGCTCGGCGGCAATTCCGCACCCCTGGTCGTGAACCCGGAGCGCGACCTCCGCATCTTCGGCAACGGCTTCCACCCGGATTTCACTGCCTTCCGGACTGTATTTGATGGCGTTATCCACCAGGTTGATCAACGCCTGCTCCAGCAAGGGGGCATTGATTCGGGCCTGAAGATCCCCCGGGACCTCAATCAAGACATCAAGCCCCTTCTCCTTCGCCTTCATCATCCAGGTCTGGGAGGCACTTGTTACCACCGGACGCACATTGCCCATCGAAAGCTCAATCGCCTCCTGCTCACTGTCCTGCTCAATTCGGGACAGGTCCAGCAGGTCCTCAATGATGGCGTTGAGTCGGTCAGCCTGGTTCACGGCAATGTTCAGGAACTCGACTGCCTGCGGGCTCTCCTGAATATGATCCTCATCAAGAAGCGTCTCGACAAATCCCTTGATGGCGGTAATCGGTGTTTTCAGCTCGTGAGAGACGTTCGCAACAAAATCCCGCCGCATCCGCTCGAGCCGCCGCATCCGAGTCACATCGTTGAAAACAACCAGACCACCGATCTGGCGGTCTTCTGCATCTCTCAACAGGGTCCCGTTGGCCTGAAGAACCCGGTCTTCTTCGTTGACCAGAAGCTCGATCTCTCCCTGGATCGGCTGATCCGATGCCAGGGTCTTTTCCACAAAGGCCTGGACATCGGTCTTTCGAATCACCTCATGCAGCCCTTTACCCTGAACCTCTTTGCCTTCAACACCCAGAAGCTTGGCTGCGGCCCGGTTTATCCGCAATACCCGCTCTTCGTTGTCGATGGCCAACACACCTTCGATCATGGATGAAAGCACAGCGTCCTGGGCATTACGCTGCTCGATCACTGTTTTGAGGCGCTCATCCAACTGGGCAGCCATCTGGTTGAGCGACAACGCCAGGTCCCGCGCCTCCTGCGACCCTTCCAGTGGCAGTTTGTTTTCAAAATTCCCCGCCGCAAACCGACGAGCGCCTTGCTGCATCGCTTCCATCGGTCGGCTGATCAGGCGACTGCACCAAACACTGACCGCGGCTGCCAACACCAAACCGACCATAAAACCGACAAAGAGCTTCTGTTGCAGCGCCCCCAACTGTTTGTCGATGGCGGTCAGTGGGAGAGCGACCCGAACAACCGCAAATGGGTTGTCCTTCGACCCTACGCGGGTGGCGAAGTAGATCAGATTCTTCTGCAGGGTATGGCTGAACCGTTGACTGAATCCGACCCCTTCCATCATCGCCTGGGCGATTTCCGGGCGTTGGGCGTGATTGTCCATCACCTCGATCTGATGATCCGAATCACCTATCACCAGGCCATCCGGCAGAATGACGGTATAGCGCGTACCTGTTTCTTGCCCGAGTTTTTTACAGTCGCGATTGATCGATTCCAATTCCCCATGATTCAGATGAGGCGTAAAGAATTCACCGGCTAATGTCGCTTGCGCCTGCAGCCGCTCGGTCAGATGGTTCAGATAAAACCCCTTGACTGAACGGGTCAAAAAGAAGGAGGTCCCCAAAAATGCCACCAGGAGGACCACCAGAAAGGTTGGATAGAGTTGCCACAAGAGGCGGGTTCGGATCATAGATTGTCCTTAAAGCGATATCCGACACCCCGGACGGTTTCGATATAGGAACCGCAAACATCCAATTTTCGACGAAGACCCGCGATCTGCACATCCACCGATCGCTCGGTAACGATATAGTCCTCACCGCGGACAGCATTCACGATCTGATATCGGGTAAAAACCCAGCCCGGACGGCCGGCCAGAAAATGCAACACCCGAAACTCCGTATCGGTCAACTGTACCGGCTCTCCCTGAATCATGACTTCCCGCCGCCCCGGTCTGACAATCAGGTCACCGCGAACGAGGTCTTCCTGTCCTTGTCCCTCTTTCTGTCCTTGATCCCGTAACGCCGCCTTAACACGAGCCATCAGGACCTTGGGTGAAAACGGCTTGGTAACATAGTCGCACGCTCCCAGTTCCAGACCGGTAACGATATCGTCTTCTTCCCCCTTGGCGGTGAGCATAATGACGGGAATCTGAGAGGTTTCACCCTGTGCCTTGAGTTCGCGACAGACCGTGAGCCCGTCCATCTCCGGCAACATCAGGTCCAGCAGAATCAGATCCGGTTGAACCTTGCGCGCCTTCGAGAGACCGTCTTCACCGGTCAGTGCCGTCTCCACTTCGTAACCCGATTTCATCAAGTTAAAGTGCACCAGCGCCAAAAGATCTTCTTCGTCTTCTATAACGAGTATTCGTTTGTTTGCCATAAAGCCTCCATCGCAATTTCCGTTTTGCTATCACCATTTTATTAGAAACATGTTAGCGAATGTACCAGTTTTTAACATTTGAATCTCGTTCCCATCAGCTTTTTGCCTGATATTTACACGATGCTCACTTTTTTCATATTTCCCCTTTCCCAGGTCCTTACACGTAAAAAACCATCCCCGGTCGCTGTCAATTGGTCATACCTTCAGATCAATTTCTTTGGATTTTCTATTTTTTCTTGATTTTTCGGGGGGTTACGACAAATAAACCCTTGTTTTATCGCGATTGCTGTGCCAGAGTGAGGCGGTAAATTTTAATAACATCCATTATCCGATGTTTTTATGGAGTTTATGCTGCGAATGACGGCATGACATTGGGTCGGTAGGACCGGCAACATGCAAGGCTCGGTTACCCCAGAGTTCGAAGGAGAGTGTTACATGGCAGAAGGTACAGTGAAGTGGTTTAACGATGCGAAAGGGTATGGCTTTATCGAACAGGAAGGTGGACCGGATGTCTTCGTTCACTTTTCCGAAATTCAAATGGACGGTTTCAAATCCCTTGCTGAAGGGGACAGGGTTAACTTCGATATTACCCAGGGACAAAAGGGGCCTCAGGCCGCCGGGGTAACCAAAGCGTAAACAATCCACCACCAATCAAAGATTTTTGGGTAACCTTAAGGTCTCACCATTTTGTGAGGCCTTTTCTTTTTCCGGGAGATTCCGATGACCGACAGTGCCACCCTCCGCCAGCACGCCCGTCACATCTTTCAAGCCGGCCTGAAAGCCGTTGATCCGGCTGCGTCGATTGAGCGAACCCTGCGCCGCCAGGATGACCGTCTTATGATCGGGGATCACTGTTTTGATCTGAACCGGTTCGGGAGGATCTATGTAGTCGCCATTGGAAAGGCGGCAGCCCGTATGGCTCAGACGGTGGAACCGATTCTGGGTGATGCGCTGACGGCCGGCCTTGCAATCACCAAGGATGAACACGGCCTCCCTCTGGACCGGATCGAGCTACGTGAAGCCAGCCATCCCGTTCCCGATGAACGAGGTGTCCAGGCGGCCCAAGAGGTCATGGCTCTCCTCTCCGATACCCGAAACGACGATCTGGTTCTCTGCCTGATGTCCGGTGGTGGGTCGGCTCTTCTGCCTTGCCCGGTCGACGGGGTAACCTTGGCCGACAAAGGCGAATTAACGCGCCAACTCTTGGCCTGTGGTGCCGACATTGCTGAAATCAATAGCCTTCGGAAACACTTGTCCCGGTTAAAAGGGGGCGGACTGGCACGACAGGCCGCACCGGCGACCGTTGTCTCGCTCATCCTGTCCGATGTGGTTGGAGACCCTCTGGACGTGATCGCTTCCGGTCCAACGGTTCCGGATTCCAGTACCTTTTCCGAAGCCTGGAACAGCCTGGAACATCATGGACTTCTTGAAACGGTACCTTCGTCGATCCGATCCTATCTTCAACAAGGCTGTGAAGGGTCCATCCCCGACACCCCCAAGCCTGGAGATGCGCTTTTTGACAAGGTGACAAATCACCTGATCGGTACCAACCGGATGGCGGTGGAAGCCGCGGCGCAAAAAGCCCGGTCCCTCGGCTATCAGACATTGATCCTCTCGACCACCATCACCGGGGAGACGCGAGATGTCGCCATGATGCATGGTGCTCTGGCCCGTGAAATTCACCAGACCGGTCAACCGATCTCCAGACCGGCTTGTCTCCTGTCTGGTGGGGAAACCACCGTAACCCTGACCGGTCATGGAAAAGGGGGCCGCAATCAGGAGTTTGCCCTGGCCGCAGCTCCTGAGATTGCAGGTTTGGAGGGAACCTTGGTTCTCTGCGGCGGGACCGATGGAACCGATGGTCCTACCGATGCTGCCGGTGCCCTGGCCGACGGCGAAACCCTTCAGCGGTCGCGCGCCCTCGGGCTGGACCTGCAGCAGGCTCTGGACGGTCACGACGCCTACCCTTTCTTTGCTGCTCTGGACGATTTACTGATGACCGGACCGACGGGAACAAACGTGATGGATTTGCGGCTGGTTCTGGTCGCCTGAATCGATGAGAAATCAGGTAGGCCCCAGGCGTTTCTGCCGGAATTCCTCCCAAAAACGAGCGGCCCCGGGATGAAGGGGCATACGCACTCCCATTCGTCCCTTGACCGGGTCGAGTTCCATACCCACCGGGACCATGGTCGACAGGTAGCGCTGGCCGGGGCGGCTGTAGAGGAGTTTCAACGCCCGGTAGACATAATCTGCCGGGACTTCCGGCTGGGCCAGCCAGAGCGCACCGTCGGCAAAGGTCATGATGTCCTGGTCCATACCGCGATAGGTCCCTGCCAGAAGCTGGGTGGCCCCATAGAACGGATACGTGGTGAAAACACCGCTGGTCACCGCCTCGTCGAACAGTGCGATCAGACGAATCGGTACGTCCCGGCTGCTTTGGAGAATCGTCTGGTCCGGAAAGCCGACCATGGCCCAAACCGCCTCGACTCGGCCTCGATTGAGTTCATTCATCCCTTCCGCCAGTGAGATGTACACCGGGACAATGCGGTCCCAGATTCCGATTTTTTCAAAAAACCGCCGGGCGGATAAAGCAGAGCCGGAGCCAGGACTTCCCACGGCAACACGGGTATTTACCAGCTGTTGGGCCATGGTTATGGGGCTGCTCTGCCTGACAATCAACTGTGCCACCGAATCGTACAGTCGGGCTACCGCCAGACTTCTTTCTATACGCGGTATGCCCTGCACCTGCGGATCCTGGCTGACGTAGGCGTCTCCGGCGAAGACCAGGGCCATATCGACGCGATTCTTTTCCATCCGCCGAAGGTTGGCCAGAGAGCCACCGCTACGCTCAACTTTGAGAGTGTGATCGGTGAGATGTTTATTGAGAAGCCCACTCAGGCCCTGAGCATAGAGATAAAAGGTTCCACCGGCTGGGCCGCCGGCCAGAATCAGGGTGTTCTGCTGCTCACACCCTGTGGTGCAGACCAGCAAAAACAGCATCAGAAGATGTGAGACCTGTCGCATCTCATCTCCAGGACAAGGAGGTTACTTGGAACGGCTCACCCCATTTCTCGGACACTCATCCAGCAAGGGGCACTGACTGCAAATCGGGGTGGGTGCTTTACAAAGGGCCCGTCCATGCGCAATCAGCGTATGACCCGCCTGGGTCCATACCCTGTCCGGCAATAACCGACAGAGATCCTTTTCGATCCGGTCGGGGTCGGTCTGTCGCGTCCAGCCAAGCCGGAAACTAATCCGTTTCACATGAGTGTCGACCACCATTCCGGGGAAATCGAACGCATTGCCACGAACCACATTGGCCGTCTTTCTCCCAACACCCGGAAGATTGACCAGAGCTTCCAGGCTTTGTGGAACCTCTCCATGATGGAGAGTCAGAACCTTATGCGCGGTGCCAACCAGGCTTCGGGCCTTGGTGCGATAACAACCGACCGACCGAATGATCTCGGCGACCTCATCCTCACCCCCCTCCAACATCTCGCGAGGGCCGGGGAACCGCTCGAAAAGGACTGCTGTCACCTTATTGACCCGTTCATCGGTACATTGGGCGGATAAGATCGTTGCAATCAGCAATTCCCAAGGAGACCGATAGTTCAAAGCGCAATGCGCTGTCGGATAGATGTCCTGCAAGCGCTTCAGTGTTTCTTGGGCCCGAGCCCTGGTCATTCGGGGCATTCGATTGTCCTTCAAGTATAACGGGCTCTGGTCGAGCCGAGGTTTGGGGCAGGTTATCCACAAAATTCACAGACTTATCCACAGCCCGCTCCCTGCCCGCTGATAACGCGAATCTGTGGCTTGCTCGGCTTTTCCAGCTTCAGCGGTGTCCTGGAATCAACCAACTGCAGGGTTAAAATCAGCGGAAGATTACCACACCGACGGCGGATCATCTTTTCCATCGGGATATGGCCGGCGATCTCTTTGATCTCCCCCTGAAGATAGATACGGCTCCGCCCCCATAACGGTAATCTTGCCGGATAGGTGGCCCGATAACGTGGGAAGCGGGCACGGCGAAACGTGGCCGACAGATCCAGTTGGCCCGGGTCGGGAAGAGGCAGCGAAAAGTCCCCATGAACCACAATCGGACAAGGAAGGCGTAAATTCCCGAGCAGTTCTTCTCCCTGCAGGGCTTCCAATTGGGATTTTCGGTGAAAGAGGTGAAAACTGAGACCGAAGTTAAACAGGTGCACCCGGCGATCATGGAGGGAGTAATCTGTTTTGAGGCAACGCCCACCCCAACCGAGATCGAAGACCTGCAGGGCCCGTAAGGGAGAGCGGGACAGGAAAGCCAGCCCCGTATCCTGATCCAGTCCGTAGGCAGCCATTCCCAGACGATCCGGAAGTTCAACCATCCCCCGGTCAAGGACCTCACGGTTAACCCCCTGAAGGGCGACGATATCGACATCGGACTGATGAATAATATCGCCTATTCGGTCACAATCGATCTTGCCGTTTCTATCCCGACATTCCTGGACGGAAAAGGTCATGGTCCGAAACGCAATCACGTCAGTGCCCCCTCGATAGGAATAGGTTCGTCTACTTTTTACCCTGTACCCGAATCGAAAGGATCAGGTCTCCGCGTCGAATGTTCTGTACCAGCTCCATTCCTTCGACGACCTGCCCAAAGATAGTATACCCGCCATCCAGATGAGGTTGGCGCGCCAGACAGATATAAAATTGAGATCCGCTGGAAGCCCGTTTGGGATTGATCTGATCCGGCAGTCGGGCCATGGCCACCGCACCGGTTCGATGAATCAGTTTTTTGGAAATTTCGGCAGGCACAGTGTAGCCTGGTCCGCCACGGCCGGTTCCCTCAGGGTCACCCCCCTGGGCAACAAAATCCGGGATCACCCGATGAAAGGTTAAACCATCGTAAAAACCTTTCTGAGCCAGGGTTTTGAAGTTGGCGACAGTTTTGGGTGCCTTTTCGGGGTAAAGTTCGATGACGACTGTGCCCTGCTTCAGTTTGAGTTCGGCCCTTTCCGCCGCCCAGGCAGGAACGGCCAGAAGGGTCAGAAACAGCAGACACCAGAAAATTCGTTGTACGTTCATTCGAAAGACTCCTTAGGCCATTTCCGGCTTGGGCTGTCGCATCATCAGGTCGGTCACCGCTTTTCGAGCATCCTTTCCTTCGTAAAGGATCAGATAGGCCTGCTCGATAAAGGGCATCTCTACCCCCAGCTTTTGGGAAAGTTGATATGCAGACAGGGTCGTTTTGACCCCTTCGGCCACCATTTGCATCGAAGACAGAATCTCATCCAGGGAACGCCCCCGCCCCAACTCCAGACCAACAGTCCGGTTTCGGGAGAGATCACCGGTACAGGTCAGAACAAGATCTCCCATTCCTGCCAGACCGGCAAAGGTTGCCGAGTCGGCCCCCAGTCTGCGGCCCAGTCGGGACATCTCCGCCAATCCCCGGGTGATCAGGCCGGCACGTGTGTTGCTGCCAAAACCCAAACCGTCGGAGATCCCGGCCGCCAGGGCAATCACGTTCTTCAAAGCTCCGCCCAGTTCGACCCCCACGGGATCCGTCGACGTGTAAACTCGAAAATAATCGGTGGTAAATAGATGTTGCACCCGCTCCGCTTGTTCCAGATCTTTGCTGGCCGCCACCACTGCCGTCGGCATCTCCTGTGCAACCTCTCGCGCAAAGGAAGGACCCGAGAGGTAGGCAAATTGACAGTTCAGTTCCGCCGGGACTTCCGTCTCCAGGATATCAGACATCAGCATCAGACTGTCGTTTTCGATCCCTTTGGAAGCAGCAATCAACAATGCTCCAGGCTTCAGAGAGGGAAGAATCTGTTGCAACAGGGATCGCAGTACCTGGGAC
This sequence comes from Thermodesulfobacteriota bacterium, assembly GCA_028282145.1. Taxonomy (GTDB): domain Bacteria; phylum Desulfobacterota; class Desulfuromonadia; order Desulfuromonadales; family Geopsychrobacteraceae; genus JANQIN01. The sequence continues at coordinate 48,449 of JANQIN010000168.1, forward strand.
GGTGGAACCAGGAGGACAACGTCAACCTGGTCAACCGTCGCCACGAGATCATGGCTTATGGACAGCTTCGGATCCAGGGATATCCCCGGCAGATAAAGGTCGTTCTCCCGGTTTTTCTGCATTCGTTCAGCCAGGTCGGCTTCATACACCCAAAGTCGGACCGGGAGTTCACGTTTGGCCAAAAGGTTGGCCAAGGTCGTTCCCCAGCTTCCCCCTCCGATAACGGCAATCTGTGTTTGGCTATGGTTCATCGTTTGTTCTTTTGTCGTAACCGGTGCCGTACTTTTTCGAGACGCACCTGAATCTGCGGGTTGTCAGCATTGTTTTTGGCAATTTCCTCCAAAAGATCCAATGCCGTCGTCAGTTCTCCCCGCTCTTCGTAAACACTGACCAGTCCCACTCGGGCTTCCAAGGCAAAAGGACTGTCCGGGTGTTGTGTAATAAGTTTTTTGTACCAGTCCTCTGCCAAAAGAAGTTTCCCCTCCAGGGAAGACATCATGGCGATTCGAAGAAGAACCTCGGCGGTTCGGGGGGCATCCGGCCAACGCTTCAGATGCTGCTCGAACTCGATACGCGCCTGCTCAAAGTTCCTCAACTGGTAATAGGCTTCGGCCACTTCGTACTGGTAGCGAGCTCCCCGATCCGGGTCCAGCTCCACCAACTGCTGGTAGGTCCCTACGGCCCTCCCCGGGTCCTGTAAACGCAGTCGATAGATCTCCGCGGTCTCCTCAAGCGCTCGAATCAGGAAGGGGGAGTCCGGGAACTGGTCTTCCATCTTCAGAAAGAGCAGTATCGCCTGGCGATACTCCTTTTTGTACCGATGGAGCAACCGTCCGCTGTGAAACATCGCTTCCGGAGCCAATGGGGAATTGGGGCTTCTCTGGTAGATCCCCTGATAATAGCGCAGAGCAGAGTCGTACTCTTTCCGCGACAGGGCCAGTTCCGCCCGATCCATGTCCCAGCTGTCTCTTTTTTTCAGATAGACGACACCACCGACGATCGTTCCGATAACGAGACAGATCAGCAGGCCGACGATCAGCCCGAACCGGATGCTATTCCTCTGGCGCTTCCTCTCCTGCCGAAGAATCTGCTTCTTCAACTGATTCATCTGCATCGGTGTCATCGTCCTTCTCTGCCAGTTTGGCCACCGACACGATTCGCTCGTCCTCTTCCAGAACCATCAGTCGAACACCCTGTGTGTTACGGCCGATGACCGAGAAGTTGGTGGCGCCGGTGCGGAGTACTTTGCCCCGATCGGTGATAAACATCAGGTCGACGTCGTCGTTCACCATCTTGATATCGACCACTTTGCCGTTCCGCTCCGAGGTTTTGATGGTGATGATCCCTTTGCCGCCCCGGCTCTGAATCCGGTATTCATCGATACTGGTTCGCTTGCCGTAACCGTTTTCGGTCACGGTGACCAAACTGCCGGCAGTCGTATCAGAGACCACCTGCATCGCCATCACTTCATCGCCTTTTTCCAGAGTCATCCCTCGAACACCACGGCTGACACGACCCATGGGACGAACATCCCCTTCGGAAAAGCGGATCGACTTGCCGTTACGGGCTGCCAGAATGACGTCCATAGTGCCGTCGGTGATCCGAGTTTCGATCAAAGCGTCATCCTCATCGACATTCAAGGCAATGATACCGCCGACACGAGGGTTACTGTAAGCCTTGAGCTCGGTCTTTTTAACGACTCCGTTCTTGGTGGCCATCATAATGAACCGGTCCTCGGCAAACTCTTTCACCGGAAGGATTGTCAGCACTTTCTCATCGCTGGCAATTTGCAAAAGGTTAACGATCGCCTTGCCGCGCGAAGCGCGGCCGCCTTGTGGAATCTCGTAGACCTTGAGCCAGTAGACCCGTCCCTTGTCGGTGAAGACCAGGATGTAGTCGTGGGTCGAGGCGATAAACAGATGTTCGACGAAATCCTCCTCCTTCGGTCGCATACCGGTCTTGCCTTTGCCACCGCGCCGCTGGGCCCGGTAGAGACTGACGGCGTTGCGCTTGATATAGCCGCCGTGGGAGATGGTGACCACCATATCCTCCTCGACGATCATATCCTCCAGGGTCAGCTCCGTCGCCTTGGCCAGAATCTCGGTGCGTCGCTCGTTGGAAAACCGCTCCTTGATATCGAGCAGTTCCCCCTTGATGATCTTGAGGATCTCGGCTTCGCTGCCCAAAATCTCCTTCAGGCGGGTGATGTAGGCCATCACCTCTTTCAACTCTTCCAGGATTTCGTCCCGGGCCATGCCGGTGAGGCGATGCAGGCGCAGATCGAGAATCGCCTGGGCCTGAATCTCACTGAGTTCAAAGCGGGCGACCAGGCGTTTCTTGGCCTCGGCCGGGTTGGCCGATTCCTTGATCGTCTTGATCACCTCGTCGATATTTTCGAGGGCGATCTTGAAACCTTCCAGGATATGGGCCCGGGCTTCGGCTTTTTTCAGTTCGTAGATACAGCGGCGGGTAACGATCTCGCGCCGGTGATCGATAAAGTTGTCCAGCACTTCCCGCAGGGTCAGAATCCGGGGCTGTCCGTTGACCAGCGCCAGCATGATGATGCCGAAGGACGACTGCATCGCGGTCATCTTGTACAGCTGGTTGATCATGATCTGAGGCACGGTGTCCTTTTTCAGCTCAATCACGATCCGCATCCCGTCCCGGTCCGACTCGTCCCGGAGATCGCTGATCCCTTCCAGCTTTTTCAGCTTCACCAGCTCCGCAATCTTCTCGATCAGTTTGGCTTTGTTGACCTGATACGGGATTTCCGTAACAACGATCGATTCCCGCCCCGTGCGGCGATCCTTCTCTACCAGGGCCCGTGCGCGCATCTGTACGATGCCCCGTCCGGAACGGTAGGCTTCGGTGATCCCTTCGGTGCCGTTGATAAAGCCGCCGGTGGGGAAATCGGGGCCCGGGATATGCTGAATCAGTTCATCGAGACCGATGGTCGGGTCGTCGATGATCGCCACCAGGCCGTTGACGATCTCGCCCAGATTGTGCGGCGGAATCTTGGTCGCCATTCCGACCGCGATCCCCTCACTGCCGTTGACCAAAAGATTGGGATATTTGCAGGGAAGGACCAGCGGCTCCTGCAGGCTGTCGTCGTAGTTGGGACCGAAATCGACGGTCTCCTTCTCGATATCCTCCAGCAGCTGGTGCGCTAGCTTGTCCATGCGGATTTCGGTGTAACGCATCGCCGCTGCACCGTCGCCGTCAATGGAGCCGAAGTTCCCCTGGCCGTCGACCAGCGGATGCCGCATGGAAAAGTCCTGCGCCATCCGGACGATGGTGTCGTACACCGCCGAGTCGCCATGAGGGTGGTACTTACCGATAACGTCACCGACAACACGGGCCGATTTTTTATACGGTTTGTTCCAGTCGTTGTTCAGATCGTGCATGGCGAACAGCACCCGCCGGTGAACGGGCTTGAGGCCGTCGCGGACATCGGGCAGCGCACGCCCGATAATGACCGACATGGCATAGTCCATATAGGACTTGCGCATTTCGTCTTCGATATTGACCGAAACCTTGTTCTGATTCTGATCCGATTGCACTCGATATCCTCCAAACGCTCTAACAGCGCGTCAGTTGCTTCGTTTACACATCCAGGTTGGAAACGTTGAGCGCGTTCTGCTCGATAAATTCACGCCGAGGCTCGACCGAATCGCCCATCAGGACGGTGAAGATCGAATCGGCTTCGACCGCATCCTCAATCTTCACCTGCAACAGGACCCGTTTGTCGGGATCCATAGTGGTTTCCCACAACTGCTCGGGGTTCATCTCGCCCAACCCCTTATAACGCTGAATGTATTGACCTTTTTTGGCCCGGGTGAGGAAGTAGTCGAGCAGCTCCTGACGGGATCCGACCTCGACCGGCTCCTTTTCGTCCTGCTGAACGGTCACCGCCCCTTTGGCACCGATCGTTTCCACCGCTTTGTACGCCTGTAGCAGGAGTTCGAATTCGTGCGAACTCAACATCTCCAGATGATTGGAATCGATCCGGGCCCGATGGTTGTCTTTAATAAACATCAGGCGGGCCGGTTCGGTCAGAACCTCGACTTCACAGGTTGAATCCACCGCCTTGATCTTTTCCGCCAGGGGATTGAGATCGGTCATATCAAAGAAGCCGTTGCGGATTTTTCCCCGAACCAGTACATCGAGAAACTGGCTGTTGATCCCTTTGTTGACCATCTTGTCAAAGTGGTTGTTGAAGTCGAGGATTGCCCGCAAGGTCGGGATAATCTGTTTGCCGCGCTGGGTTTTGTCCTCCAACTCGACCGCCATCCCTTCGGTTCCTTCTTCCAACAGATAGTCGAGGAGGGCTTCATCGTCCTTGAGGTAGATCTCCTTCTTGCCCCGTTTGACCTTATACAGAGGCGGCTGAGCAATATAGAGGTACCCGCGTTCTACCAATTCCGGCATCTGCCGGAAGAAGAAAGTCAACAGCAGAGTCCGGATATGAGAGCCGTCGACATCGGCATCGGTCATGATAATGATGCGATGGTAACGCAGTTTCTCGATATCGAACTCTTCCCTGCCGATGGAGGTCCCCATGGCCGTAATCAGAGTCCGGATCTCGTTACTGGTAAGCATCTTGTCGAAGCGGGCCTTCTCGACATTGAGAATCTTTCCCTTCAACGGCAAGATGGCCTGGTACCGACGATCCCGGCCCTGCTTGGCCGACCCGCCGGCGGAGTCACCCTCGACCAGATAAATTTCGCACAACGCCGGATCCTTTTCCTGACAGTCGGCCAGCTTTCCTGGCAAGGCCAAGCTATCAAGAGCGCCTTTACGGCGTGTGAGGTCACGGGCTTTTCGCGCAGCCTCGCGGGCACGCGCCGCTTCAATCGATTTTTCAAGAATACGTTTAGCGTCCTTAGGGTTTTCCTCCAGGTACTCGGCTAATTTCTCATTCATCAAGGTCTCGACAATTCCTTTGACTTCCGAATTGCCGAGCTTGGTCTTGGTCTGGCCTTCAAATTGAGGATCGGGGTGCTTCACCGAAATAACAGCCGCCATCCCTTCTCGCAGGTCGTCTCCGCTGATGCTGACCTTGACATTTTTCAGCAGATTATTGGCGGTGGCATAACCGTTCATGGTCCGAGTCAGCGCCGCCTTGAAACCACTGAGATGGAACCCCCCATCGTGTGTATTGATGTTGTTGGCAAAGGTGAAAGTTTTTTCGTCGTAACTGTCGTTGTATTGGATCGCAATTTCGATCTCGATCCCCTCTTTTTCACCTTTGAAATAAATCGGCTTGTTGTGAATGGCGTTTTTAGCCCGGTTAATATATTGGACAAAGGAAACGATTCCACCTTCGTAGTGGAAGGTATGATCTTTTTCTGTCCGTTCATCTTCGATAACGATCTTGACTCCGGCATTGAGGAAAGCCAGCTCCCGCAAACGCTGCGACAAGGTCTCGAAGGAAAATTCGGTCACTTCGAAGATCTCCGGATCGGGCCAGAAAGTGATCTTGGTTCCGCGCTTATCGGTTTGTCCTTCTTCTTTCAGCGGTGCATTGGGAACCCCTCGAACGTAATCTTGGCGGAAAACGGTTCCATTCCGACGAATCGTCAGTTCCAATTTTGACGATAGGGCATTCACCACCGAAACACCAACGCCATGGAGACCACCGGATACCTTATAAGTGTCGCTGTCGAATTTACCGCCGGCATGGAGCACAGTCATAACGACCTCGGCTGCGGATTTCTTCTGGGTCGGGTGCATATCGGTCGGGATACCCCGGCCGTTATCGGCCACCGTCACCGAACCATCCACATGAAGGGTGATCCGAACCTCATCGCAGTAACCGGCGAGAGCCTCATCAATACTGTTATCCACCACTTCGTACACAAGATGATGCAAACCCAAAGGCCCGGTGGAACCGATATACATCGCCGGCCTTTTCCGCACCGCCGAAAGACCTTCCAGGACTTTGATATTCTCTGCTTGATACGACTGTTCGGACATAAAAACCTCATTCACTCCGAAAAAAGAACGCCCTGCTCCATCCGAAAAAATTGGACTGCTGTGGCGTCTATTGACTGATATTGTCTGTGATCGGTGGTTGTAATCACCACCTGCCCCCCCGAATTCTGAAGGAAACGAATAAGCTGCTGCTCCCTTGCAGAATCCAGTTCACTGGTCATATCATCCAGCAAAACCAGAGGACGTTGGCCAGTCTGTTCTTCCAGAAGTCGAGTCTGTGCCATTTTAAACGCCAGGATCAGACTGCGTTGCTGCCCCTGAGAGGCATAACTCCGAGCAGGCTTTTCTCCCAGAATAAAAGAAACGTCATCCCGATGAGGTCCTGCCAGACTTGTTCCCATTCGTCTTTCCTGGTTGACCTGACGGCACAACTGATCTTTCAGGTCCTGCTGAAGATCTTCATAAGTTTTCGCTTCACCTACCACCAAATCTGCTCCTTCTTTCTTTTGAGCAATCTCGTCATAGGACTGAAGAAAAAACGGCTTTAAAAGGTTTACATAATCATTGCGATGTTGACGTATCCTCACCCCATGATCAATCAAAGCCTGGGTCCAAGGTTCCAGCAACGACCATTTCTCTTCCTTTAACAGGCGATTTCTCTGGCGCAGCACGCGACCGTATTCGAGAACCAGGTCGACATAGGCCGGGTCTCCGGTAAAAATGGCCCGATCCAGCATATCCCTTCTCGGACCAGGCGAACCGCTGACCAGGGAAACATGTTCCGGTGCAAAAAGGATCGGTCTAAGCAAAGCATAAATATCCCCGTTATTTCTGGGAACCTTGCCGTTTAACCATTTTTCCCGCCCCGAAGAACTCATCCGGATTTCCAGCCGGTGACGGCTTCCGCTCTGTTCCAGATTTGCAACCAGGCGAGCTTCCGATTGTCCCACCTGAATTAAATCCTCCTGGCGTGATGTCCGGAAAGATTTCAGATTCGCCAGGTAATACACAGCCTCCAACACGCTGGTCTTTCCCTGCCCGTTGTCCCCATAAATCACATTCAGATGAGGCCCCGGACGGAAGACGACGGATTGGAGGTTGCGAAATCCCTCCAAATGGAGGGCTTGAACTGCCATTTTTTAAAGGCGCATCGGCATGACCACCGCCAGAAACTGGTCGTCGTTCTGAGGCAGAATCATTCCCGGCGATATATTGTCCTTTAATACAAAATCGACTTTTTCCGCATCGGTTGCCTGCAGAATATCGATCAGATAACGGGCATTGAAGCCGATCGACAATTCCTGACCGGGAAATTCAATTTCCAACTCTTCTCGCGCTTCCCCAACTTCGGATTGGGATGAAGAGAGTTCGATCTTTCCAGGAGAAAGAGAGAGTTTAACCCCTTTGGATTTTTCGTTGGAAAGGACCGCAATCCGACGAAGGGCATGCACAAATTCATTTCGCGGTAAAGTGGCAATCTGTTCCTTCGATTGCGGAATAACCCGGGTATAATCGGGAAATTCGCCATCGACTAAACGCATGACAACCACAGTTTTATCTCGCATCACCACCGCATTATTTTCAGTAAACCCAAGCCGGATTTCACCTTCACCTTCATCGGCAATCTTTCGCAACTCAGCGATCCCTTTTCGGGGAAGAATAATTCCTTTGGCCAGTTCAGGAAGAGCCGGTACCGCCAAAGGTCGTTTAACCATGGCCAAGCGATGACCATCTGTTGCCACCATATTCAGCAACACATTGTCTTCGAATTCTTCCCGACAAAAATAGATACCGTTGAGATTGAATTTGGTTTCGTCGGTGGAAATGGAAAAAGAGGTCTTTTCCACCATGTCCCGAAGAACCGAGGCTTCAATATTAAAAAAGTTATCCTGATCTGTATTGGGGAAAGGGGGGAACTCTTCCGCCGCCAATCCGACGACGTTAAATACCGATTTTCCGCATTTGATTTCGATCCAGCAGTTTTCTTTTGCGACAAAGGAAATGCTGGCCTCGGGAAGTTCCTTGATGATTTCGAAGATCTTTTTGGCAGCGACCGTCACTTGTCCCGGTTTGGCAATCTGTGCCGGATAATGGGTTCGAATTCCCACTTCGAGATCGGTTGCCGTCAGACAGATCCCATTCTCTTCCGTGGTAATCAAAACATTGGACAAGATCGGAATGGTATGGCGCTTTTCAACGACACTTTGAATCTTGGCCAAGGCGCGAAGAAAAACATCTTTCTCGATTGAAAACTGCATGAGACCTCCATTCACAGGGAACCAATACTTCTTTTTTAATTATTTAAAAACTAGTAGTAAGTAGTAAGTCTTGTGGACAGTGTGAATTGCCAAAAAATAACTTTTATTTTCGTTACTTATCCAGCTTTAAAAACTGTGAAAAACCCGTTTACAGTTTGAGGATAAAAACGCCGATCCGTTCACGACCGAGTTTCCCACAACCTGTCCCTCGGGTTCACCCACATTTTTTCCTCAGGTATGGCTGAGGCTTTTTTTCAAGTTGACCACGGCCGTCTTTAACTGCACATCTTCCTCCATCTTTTGTTCGATCTTTTTGATGGCATGGATGATGGTTGAATGATCTTTTCCACCAAACCTTTTTCCGATTTCCGGAAAAGACTCGTTGGTCAACTGACGGGAAAGATACATAGCCACTTGTCGTGGAAGGACCAGGGTCTTCAAGCGTTTGGATGACTTGAGATCCGACAAACGCACATTGTAATGGGTTGCGACCCTTTTTTGAATATCTTCTACGGTCACTTCCCGGTTCTTTTCAATCAAGATATCCTTCAGCACTTCCTTGGCCATTTCCAGAGTGACCTGGGTGGAGGTCAAACTGGAATATGCACCAATTCGGATCAGGTACCCTTCAAGCTCCCGGACATTACTCGAAACGGAGGTTGAGAGAAAATAGGCCACATCCTCCGGAAGATGAATACTGTTTTGTTCCGCCTTCATTTTCAGAATGGCTTGGCGGGTTTCAATGTCCGGTGGTTGGATATCGGCAATGAGACCCCATTCGAAACGGGATCGGAGGCGTTCTTCCAATCCAGGAATTTCTTTTGGGAACTTATCCGAGGTGACAACAATCTGTTTATGCGATTCGTACAATGCATTGAAAGTGTGAAAAAATTCCTCTTGGGTACGTTCTTTTCCTGCAATAAACTGGACATCGTCAATCAGCAGGACATCCATCGAACGAAATTTGTTACGAAACTCATCCATCTTGGCGTAACGCAATGAATTTATCAGTTCGTTCATAAATTTTTCAGACTGATAGTAACAGACCCGAACCGACGGATTTTTTTCCAGGATCGCGTTGCCGATCGCATTGACCAGATGGGTTTTTCCCAGACCCACTCCTCCATAGATAAAGAGGGGATTATAGGTTGTAGCCGGATTGTTGGCTACTGCCATGGCAGCCGCATGGGAAAATTGGTTGGAAGAACCCGATACAAAACTATTGAACGAATATTTCGGATTAAGATGACTTTTGTAACTAAAGCCTTGGGATTCAACGGCGGTTACTGTGGGCTGGGGGGATGCTGGACGAGCATCCTGTTGTCGCTTAGGAATCTCTTTCTTTTTTTTGGGAGCGATTTCCAGGCGAATCCGGTATTGGACGGCCCCCAATTGAGAGAGGGTTTCTTCCAGCAGTTCGATAAAATTGTCTCGCACCCAATCCAGAACAAAACGGTTCGGTACCTGGATGGTGATCATATCTTTTTCGAGAGCAATCGGCTTTAGCGGCTGAATCCAGGTTTTGAAATGCTGGGGACTGATTTGCTGCTTCAGCTGATCCAGTGTTTCCTGCCAGAGTTGTTCCATGAATCTCTCAAAGGTTTCGTTAGGGTGCAGGGGGACTTACCTGAAAATGGTTCTTTTAAACTGATATATCCACAGTTTTTTAAACAGGTGTTGATAAAATTTATAACTATTTGAAAAATATAGATAAATATAAAAAATTAAACGGTCTAATCCGTTGATTCAAGCTACCAGAGGGTTCATGGATTTGCAAGCCTCTTTTTCCTGTGGAAAAGTCCTTTATTTAATGGGCGGAAATTTTCAATTTTAGGTTTCTATAAACTATTGACAAGGAAGGGGAAATATGATTAAAAGTAGTGCTTTGCGAAAAAACCGATTATTGTTTGACATAAAGGAGAACCAGAGATGTCTAAGAGAACGTATCAGCCCAGTAAAATCAAGCGCCGCCGGACCCACGGTTTCCGTCAGCGGATGCAAACCAAAAACGGTCGGGCCGTACTGAACCGTCGTCGTGCACGCGGTCGGAAATCCCTGGCGGTTTCGACCCACAAAAAGTAATGAAGCAGATATGACCACAGAACCGAAAGACCTTCGTTTTCCGAAGGACGCTCGGCTACGCTGGTCCTGTCAGTTTCAAGAATTGTGGAAAAAGGGGCGTAAATACCATACGCCCCATTTTATTATTCTGGTGGGACTTTCCGATTCGGAAGAGGCGCGACTTGGATTGACCATCAGTCGAAAAGTTGGGAACGCTGTTCTTCGAAACAGGATTAAGCGAACTGTTCGGGAGTGGTTTCGTCATCACAGGTTACAACTTCCTCCTGTCGACTTTTCTGTTGTTGCTCGCAGTAAAGCAAAATTTGAAAGATCGCAGCACTGGACAGAAGAGTTGGATGCGGTTCTCAAACAATTATGAACCGTGAAGGCAAATGGCATGCTTCAGCAATGTCTTATTCTTCCCATTCGGTTTTATCAGAAGGGGATCTCTCCTTTGATGCCCGGCCGTTGCCGTTTTTATCCCTCCTGTTCAAACTACTCGATTGAAGCTATTCAAAAACACGGTGCTTACAAAGGTATGCTAATTGCCGTTCGTCGTATTTTAAAGTGTGGTCCTTGGCATCCCGGTGGGATCGATCCGGTACCCGATATTTAGACACCATCTCTTTGGAGTTTTTGTGATGGAAGATAAGAACCAGATTCTCGCTCTCGTTTTGATGTTTGGGATTTTGATGGTCTACTTGACCTTCTTTACCACACAGCCGCCTACAACCGAGATCACCGAAAAACCTGTCCAGGAAGTTGCAGAGCTGAAGGAAACCACAGCTGCATCCAGCCCGACATCTTCTTCTCCCACTGTGTCCAATGCTGTTGTCGCAGAGGTCCCACAGAGAACGGTTCTTGTCGAAACCGATCTCTATGTTGCCAAGATTTCTTCCAATGGAGGGACTCTAACTTCTTTTGAATTAAAAGAGTATCGGAAGGAGAATACCCCTGATGCCGGTCCTGTTAATCT
>JANQIN010000036.1 GCA_028282145.1 Thermodesulfobacteriota bacterium
TCCACCCAACAAGGTGTTGTTGGCCGCATTGACGACCGCATCCACCTTAAGAGTCGTGATGTCCCCCTGTATGATGCAGATATGCTCCATGAACTCTCCAAAAAAATCTGTCCCTTGAGCTTACCAGAAAACTTCGAATCAGGTCATTACCAGAGGAAAGACAACGAGCGATTCAACAGGACTGCTACAAGGCGTCCAACACAACAGTTTCAGAAAGTGTTGCTGAAGAATCTGCGTTCCTTCCCTTTTGCGACTGCGGCTGAAAATTGGGGCCCCTTTTCAGAGGTTTGTTGGAGCCGGTGGAGGCGGTGAGGGGCTGGTCTGCAATTCCTGCAAAATCCGGCGCATGATCCGGTTGTTCTCCCGCTGCACAATGAGTTGAGAGTGGAAGAGGGCGTAGAGTTCGATGACCGTCACCCCGATCATCAGGACGATCCCCAGGAAGAGTAAAGGGCTGAACAGGAGCAGGATGCCGATCAGGAACAGGGACAGATTGATGCTGCCCCGGATCCAGCGCCCCAGATAAAAGTGGTGCAGGCCGGCCAGTAAGAGGTAGTTGAGCGTCGCGTAGGTGTCCGGATCGCGGTAGCGACGCTTGAACCGTCGGTGGAATTCGGCCCGGAGAGGATCCGACAGCTGGCGTACCCGCTGTCGAATCTCCTCTTCTTCCCGGGCTTCGGTGTCCGCATTCAGAGTCATCAACGTCCCAGAGTCGTTACCACCGTTTCGCGAGACCAGAATAACCAGAACCGTTTACTTTCCACAAACTGGAACACTACCTGCCATCCTTCAGCAGCATGTTCGTTGAACTCGCTCTCCATCCTCTTGATGGGAAGCCCCGATGCACCGAGGAAAATGGTGCCGAGGGCGCCTTCAGAGACCGAAATGACTTTGTATTCGCGAAATGCCATGGAAACCTCCCTGATCTGTCTGGTCTGAACGGAATGTCCGACAGGTCACCCTTTGTCAGGTTGCGGGCTGCCAACTGTCGGGATCGAACTCAAAAGTCGCAAAATAATCTTCAATCTTCTCTTCCCGCCGGATCAATTCCACCCGGCCGTCCTCACCCAGCAATAACTCCTTCGGGCGCAGGCGGCCGTTGTAGTTGAAGCCCATGGCGTGGCCGTGGGCGCCACTGTCGTGGATCAGCAACAGGTCCTGATCCTCGATCGGCGGCAGTTCCCGCTGCACGGCGAATTTATCGTTATTCTCGCACAGGGAACCGACCACATCGACGATGATCTTTTCCGGGCTTCCTTCCCGGGCCGGAACAGTGATGTGATGGTACGCCTCGTACAGGGCAGGTCGCATCAGCGCCGACATGCAGGCATCGACCCCGACATACTGGCGGTAGATATCTTTGGTATTGATCGCTCGGGTCGCAAGGACACCGTGGGGCCCGGTCATATAACGTCCGCTTTCCATGTACAGCCGGGGCGCGTAACCGTACTTTTCGCGAAAGCGGTCGAACTCGCCGATAATCTGACGGGCCATCTCCTCCAGGTCCAGAGCGGTCTGGTCAGGGCGGTAGGGAATACCCAGGCCGCCACCGATATTGACGAATTCGAAGGTAATCCCGAGAGCCTCCTTGACCTCCTGCACCACCTCCAGAATCATGCGTGCGGTCTCCACAATATAGCTGAAATCCAGCTCGTTGGATGCGACCATCGTATGAAGACCAAAACGGGTGGCACCCCTCTCGTGGGCTTGACGAAACGCCTCGATAGCCTGATCGTGGGTAATGCCGTACTTGGCCTCTTCCGGACTGCCGATGATGACATTGCCGGTCCGTCGGGGGCCGGGGTTATAACGAAAGCAGATCAACTCCGGCATCACCGGAACCTTTTCGATCAGGCTCAGGTCATCCAGATTGAGAATGCAGCCACCATCCGAAAGGGCGGCATCGAACTCCTCCTGGGTGGTGTTGTTGGAAGTGAACATGATGTCTTCCGGAGTCGCTCCGGCCTGGCGGGCCAGAATCAGTTCAGGGATCGAACTGCAATCAAATCCGAAGCCCTCTTCCTTCATAATCTTAAGGATGGTCGGGTTGGGCAACGCCTTCACGGCAAAGTACTCCTGAAATCCTTCGATCGGGGAAAAAGCTTCTTTCAGAGCGCGGCAGGTGTTGCGAATACCGGCTTCATCGTAGATATGGAAAGGGGTGCCAAAGTGGCCGGCGACTTCATCGACAATCGGATTCAGGCGCCGGGAAAAGCTGTCGGACATGGGCATGGTGCAAACTCCTTCTAAATGTTGCCGGTATTCAGCGCCTCCAGCGGGAGACGAAAGGTTTCTTTGAGACAGTTCAGGGCGATATGGGTTTGGGTGTCGCGAACTCCGGCAAGAGGCTGGACCTGCTCCTGAAGGACGACCGCCAACTGGGCCGGATCGGCAACGCGTAATTTTACCAGATAACCATCGATCCCGGCCACCAGATGAACTTCAAGCGCCTGAGGCAGAGCGGCCAGTGCCGGCCCGGGGTCGCCCAGGGTGGCATCGAAACGGACCTGGATAAAGACGGTCATTCCCAGCCCGAGGCGGGTCGGGTCGAGGCGGACCTCGTAACCGGTAACCAGCCCCTGCTGTTCCAGTTTTCGTATCCGTTCCAACACCGCCGACGGGGCCATGCCGACCTGTCGAGCAATCTCTGCGTTCGGGATTCGCGCTTTTTCCTGAAGAATAGAGAGTATTTTTACGTCTGTGCTGTCAATCATTCTATTTTTCCTTTATTGTTGTGAACTATATTCTGTTTCCGAGAAAGAGCAAGCAAATTTTGTTCTCCAGTGCCCAAAGATGTCAGTTCGGAAGGCCGACTGGCTTTATTCGCGTCATCTTCTAATGGGGTACTGCGGATTGGAATTGGTAGAGCGGAGTGGTTGCAGTCAGTTATCGGCCTCGGCATGTAAAAAGGCGGTTTTGGTACACCTTATGCTCTTCTAGATCTGTTCCAGAGTCTAGGGAGGTCGAGATGACCAGAAGTGTCGCTGTGGGGGTTATTGTTGGGACGTTGTTCGCCGGCTCTGTATTGGCGGACGAACTCTTCTCGCTTAAAGCAGGCTATCAGCTTCTGCAGCCCAGTGGAGATTTTGCCGCCGAGGTGGCTGGCGTCGGAACCCGCATCGACGTGGAAAGTGATCTGGCGATGAATGACAGCCAGGGGGTGGTGGCCGAAGCTGCGCTCAACTGGGGTTCCTTTCGCCTCAGCGGTGCCTATCTGCCGATCAGGTTCGACGGAAACAGCACCCTCACGCGAACCCTCACCTTCAACGGAACCAACTTCACCCTCGGTTCGGCCGTCAACAGTGAAGCGGAGATTGATTTCTTCGATGTTGGTCTGACCTGGTTTGCCGTCAACCTCGACGATGGCCCGGTGCGGTTGCAACTGGGACCGGAAATTGCCGTCAAGGTCGTCGATGCCGATCTTTCGCTGGTGGCTCCCGCGGCAAGCCTGCAGGAAAGCGAAGACCTGACCGCGCCGATTCCCACTGTCGGCGGGCGGTTGGAGGTTGGGCTGGCCGACTGGATGAGCCTGGCCGGTCGGGTCGGATGGATCGGATATGATGGTAATCAGTTCCTGGACGCGGATGTCCAGCTTGAACTGTCACCGGTTCCGATGGTGGGAATGTATGCCGGTTATCGCCATTTCCTGTTGGAAGTAGACGAGAGCGATGTGATACTGGATCTGCGCTTTTCCGGACCTTACGTCGGGGCCATGGTTCGGTTCTAGAGATTCGGAAGCGAGAACCTGAATGCTCATGAAGAAGAAATAAATCCCTCCTGAAATTCTAATGAGCCTTGGGTCTTCTGTATACGCCGTGATCTGATTGGAGCGTTTTTGCCTTGGGGAATGAATCCCCCGTTCCAGTCGATGGATTTTGTATTCGTATATGGGAGGGAAAATGAAGTCTCTGTTCTTGAGCCTTCTTGGTTTGACTATTTGGGTTTCCGCCTTTGCCAGTGTAAACGTTCTATCCGGCAACCTGTCCTATGAACAGCCTTTATTTTCTGCCACCGGTGGCCCCATGCCGCTCAGAATGGTTCTTCAGTACAATAGCCACGATGATGTGGATGGTCTGAAAAGTATCGACTGGCGACATAACTACGATATCAATCTTTGGAAAACGACAGTTTCCAACGCCTATGCGCTGATTAACGGAAACCAAAGACGTTTTTTCTATTTCGACAGAACTGAAAGCGGTATTACCTATTACACTCCTCAGCCTGGTGATTCTTCAGTTCTGGTCAAAAATGCCGACCAGTCTTTTACGCTCACAAAAACAAACGGCACTGTTTATCAGTTCTCCGACGAACGAAAAATCCTTTCCATAACGGATCGCTATGGAAACAGTCTGACATTTACTCGTAGCGATCCTCATCAGACAACGGTAACCGATCCATTGAACCGTTCTTTAACGGTTCAAACGAATAAGCGTGGAAAGATCGAATGGATTGAGGACCCCGCAGGGAATCGGTACGATTTCTCCTACAATGCAACCTACAAGCTTGAGACAGTGACCTATCCTGAGCCCCAGGCGGGTTCTGGCCGGCCCGTTTGGGCGTTTGATTACAATTCCTATGGGCGCCTTGAGTACATCACTGATCCCAATTTGAATGTAACCAAACATGTCTACAAGGGAAGTAGCTCCTGGGTTGAAAGGGTCATTTCTCCCGAAGGGGTGGTCGATACGACGGGAACCGAAACACCCGACGCCGCCGATCACACCAAAGCCTACGCCTACGGCACCAGCCTTTCCTGGGCGCGGGACCTGCGTTTCCATACCGCCGCCAGCCTGACCCAGTCTTCCATTACCGAAAAAGACAGCGGTGTCTGGATCTACGGCTACGCCACCACCGATGGTACCCTGCTCGCCAAGCAAGACCCGCAGGGGAATATCACCGAGTACAGCACCTATCCCGATACCTCGCCCTATCACGGCGAAACCGAATACAGGCTGACCCCTTTGGCCACGGAA
>JANQIN010000212.1 GCA_028282145.1 Thermodesulfobacteriota bacterium
CGCCGGCCTGGTTGCCGCGGGGGTCCATCCGAACCCGGTCCCCCATGCCGAGTTTGTGACCACTACCACCCACAAGACCTTGCGCGGCCCCCGTGGCGGCATGATCCTCTGCCGCGAAGAATACGCCAAGAAACTCAACAGCAAGATCTTTCCCGGGATTCAGGGCGGCCCGTTGGAACACGTGATTGCCGCCAAGGCGGTCGCCTTCAAGGAAGTCCTCCAGCCCGAGTTCAAGAAATACGCTGAGCAAGTGGTGAAGAATGCCAAAGCTCTGGCCGACGGTCTGGTCAAACGCGGCTTTAAACTGGTCAGCGGCGGTACCGACAACCACCTGATGTTGGTCAACTTCTCCGGTACTGAAATTACCGGTAAGGCTGCGGAAGAAGCCCTGGAGAAGGCCGGGATCACCTGTAACAAGAACGCTGTCCCCAACGATGAGCGCTCTCCCTTCGTCACCTCCGGTATCCGCCTCGGGACTCCGGCAACGACCACCCGCGGCCTGAAGGAAGCGGAGATGGAGCAGGTGGCGGAATGGATCGACCGGGTCATGAAGAATATGGAGAACGAGGAGGTCCTGACTGAGATTCGCGGCGAGGTCAAGGCCCTTTGTGAGAAGTTCCCTCTTTACCCCGGACGTCTGGGGTAGGGAACCGTCAACGGAGATTGGCAGGAAGAGTGGCAATCCGTTACGGGTAGTCGCTCCCTCCCCATGGCCATCGGAGGCGTCCCATGAAGTGTCCATTCTGCAGTCATGACGAAACACGTGTGATCGATTCCCGCCTGGGTAAGGAAGGGAACAATGTCCGGCGCCGTCGGGAGTGCGTGGTCTGCGAACGTCGCTTTACCACCTATGAGCGGGTTGAAGAGATTCTCCCCTGGGTGATCAAGAAGGACGGTCGACGTGAGCCGTTCGATCGGTTGAAGATTGTTGCCGGCATGCAGCGGGCCTGCGAAAAACGCCCTGTTTCCATCGCCACCATTGAGAAGCTGGTGGACGATATGGAGCGTTCACTGCAGGAAAAAGGGGAGAAAGAGATCCCGGCGGCCCAGATCGGTCAGGCAGTGATGGATGCTCTCCACAAGACCGATGAGGTGGCTTATGTCCGCTTTGCCTCGGTCTATCGGCAGTTCAAAGACATCAACGAATTTATGTCCGAACTGAAGGACTTGCTGGACACCAACAGCTGAGTGATGGAAAGGGATCGCCAGTATATGCTGCAGGCTCTCGATCTCGCTGAGAAGGGGATCGGGCGGACCTGCCCAAACCCCCCTGTCGGATCGGTGATCGTTACTGACGGAGAGATCGTCGGTCGCGGGTTTCATCCCAAAGCCGGCGAACCCCATGCCGAGGTTTTTGCCTTGCGGGATGCGGGCGAGAAGGCCCGTGGAGCAACGGTCTATGTCACCCTGGAACCCTGTTCTCATACAGGAAAAACCGGGCCCTGTGCCGATGCGTTGATTAAGGCCGGGGTGGCAGAAGTGGTTATCGGCTGTCTGGACCCCAACCCCAGGGTTGCCGGAAGAGGAGTCGCCCGACTTGAGAAGGCCGGGGTTGCGGTTCGCACCGGGGTTCTTGAAGAGAAATGTCGCGAACTGATTACCCCCTTTACCAAACATATACTGACCGGACGGCCTTTTACTTTGTTCAAGGCGGCCATGACACTGGACGGTCAGATGGCCACCGCTTCCGGTGACTCCCGTTGGGTCTCCTGCGAAGCCAGTCGCGCCGAAGTGCATCAACTTCGTGATCAGTACGATGCCATCATGGTGGGTTCGGGTACGGTCATCGCAGACGATCCGATGCTGACCGCCCGGCTCCCTGAGGACGGAGGGCTGGATCCGCTCCGGATCGTTGTCGACAGCGATTTGGAAACGCCGTTGGAGGCTCGACTGCTCGGACCCGAACTGGCGTCCGGTACGGTCATTGTCAGTGGCCAGGGGGTCTCCGAGGAGAAAGCTCAGGCCGTGCAAAATACAGGGGCGCGCCTCTGGATCCTACCCCGTGAGGGGGGACAGGTTTCTTTGGGGGCGCTGTGGGATAAACTGGGAGAGGAACCGGTGATGTCGGTTCTTTTGGAAGGGGGCCCCACCTTGGCCCGGGGGATTCTGAAAGCCGGGCTGATCGACCGGATGCGGATTTATATCGCTCCCAAGATTGTTGGAGGGCAGGGCCCTGTTCCGCTGTTCTTGGGCGATACGGTGGAAACCATGGCTGAAGCCTTACCGTTGAAGCAGGTACGGGTTCGGCAATGTGATTCGGATATCGTTATCGAAGGAGATGTCACCGGATGTTTACCGGATTGATCGAAGATGTCGGGCAGTTTCTCCGGTTGGAAAGGTCGCAGGGAGATACCCGTGCCGTGATCCAGACCGCTTTGCCGATGGATGAGATCAAATTGGGGGACAGTATCGCCGTCAACGGTGTCTGTCTGACGGTGGTTCGGTTCGGCAACGGTCAGTTCGTGGCCGATGTCTCTCCGGAGTCACTGGATCGAACCAATCTCGGGGACCTCAAGGCTGGGCAGGCGGTGAATCTGGAGCGGGCTCTTCGCCTTTCCGATCGCCTGGGCGGACATATCGTCAGCGGTCATGTCGATGCCGTCGGGGAGATCGTCGGCAGAACCACAGATCAGAACGCGGTCCGCTTTACAGTACGAATTCCCGAGAATCTGATGCGATATGTGGTAGAAAAAGGATCGGTAGCGGTGGATGGAATCAGCCTGACGGTCAACAAGGTGGAAGGAAACACCTTTGACCTGGCCCTCATCCCCCATTCGCTCGGCCAGACCACGATGGAGGGCGCAGTGGTCGGTACAAGTGTTAATATTGAAACGGACATTCTGGGACGGTATGTCGAACGACTTTTGGGCGGACGCCCTGCAGAGAAATCTGCAGGTTCGTTAAGTCTCGACCTGCTGGCGCGGAATGGATTTACCTAGCTCTTTAGCGTAGGACCCAGAAAGGAACAACAATGCCCGTTGCACGTATCGAGGCCGCTCTGGAGGATATCCGCCAGGGCAAGATGGTGATTCTCGTCGACGACGAAGATCGGGAGAACGAAGGCGATCTGGTGATGGCCGCTGAACTGGTCACACCGGAAGCGATTAACTTTATGGCCAAGGAAGGGCGCGGTCTGATCTGCCTCTCCCTGACCGAAAAGCGGGCCGACTTTCTTGAACTCCCGCCGATGGTCAGCGACAACACCTCCTCATTCAGCACCGCCTTTACCGTGTCGATTGAGGCCCGGACCGGGGTCAGTACAGGTATCTCGGCCGCCGACCGGGCCCGTACCATTCAGGTTGCCGTTGCCGATGAGTCCACCGCCGCTGATCTGGCGCGTCCCGGGCATGTGTTCCCGTTGCGTGCCAAAAAAGGCGGTGTTCTGGTGAGGACCGGCCAGACCGAAGGGTCGGTCGATATGTCCCGTCTGGCAGGTTTGAAACCGGCTGGTGTGATCTGCGAGATCATGAACGAAGACGGCACCATGGCCCGCCGTCCGGAGCTGGAGGTCTTTGCCAAGGAGCACGATCTGAAGATCGTATCGGTAGCCGATCTGATCGAATACCGGATGCGCAAAGAGATGCTGGTTCATCGCGCGGCGGAAGCTCAGATGCCGACCGAGTTCGGTGGCGAATTCCATGCCGTTGTCTACGAGAACGATGTCGACAAGATGGAACATGTCGCTCTGATCAAAGGAGAGATCAACCCCGAAGAACCGGTGCTCGTTCGAGTGCATTCCGAATGTCTCACCGGCGATGTCTTTGGCAGTAACCGGTGCGATTGTGGTGAACAGCTTCACGCCGCGATGGCGATGATTGAAAAGAACGGCTCCGGCGTGGTTCTCTACATGCGTCAGGAGGGCCGCGGTATCGGGCTGGTCAATAAGATCAAGGCCTATCATCTGCAGGATGGTGGCCGCGATACGGTCGAAGCCAACGAGGAACTCGGGTTCCAGGACGATATGCGCGATTACGGCGTTGGTGCTCAGATCCTGATCGACCTGGGTATCAAGAAAATGCGGCTGATGACCAACAACCCCCGTAAGATGGTGGGTCTTGAAGGGTATGGGCTGGAACTTGTGGAACGGGTCTCCATCGAAATCCCGCCCCGCGAGGAGAACGAAGAATACCTGCGGACCAAGCGCGAGAAGCTGGGTCATCTACTGGAAAAAATCTAACGGATTCGGAGCCAACCCCTCGTGGTTCGCAATTCCGTTTCACTTGAATGAGTCACCGTCTGTAGGAGGCGTGTATGTCTGTGGTGTATGAAGGAAAACTGGATGCCAAGGGCCTGAAGGTTGCCATTGCTGCCAGCCGTTTTAACAGCTTTATCGTCGATCGTCTGGTTGAGGGCGCCATGGATGCGCTGGTTCGCCATGGGGCTGACGCGGCCGATGTGGAACTGGTCAAGGTGCCCGGTGCCTTCGAGCTTCCGCTTGTAGCCCAGAAGCTGGCTGCATCCAAGAAATACGATGCAATCGTTGTTCTGGGTGCCGTGATTCGCGGTGCGACCCCTCACTTTGACTATGTCTGCGCCGAGGTTTCCAAAGGTGTGGCTGCAACCAGCCTTGACCATGGTCTGCCGATCGCCTTCGGTGTATTAACGACCGACACCATCGAACAGGCCGTAGAGCGGGCAGGGACCAAGGCCGGCAATAAAGGGTTTGAGGCTGCTGCCGGGGCCATCGAAATGGCCAACCTCATCAAGCAACTTTAACACCTACCAACCGCATTCTGTGCGGCGGGAATGTTTGAATGAAAAGTGGTAACAGACGGCTTGGGCGCGAACTGGCCGTAAAAATACTGTTCAGCCTCAGTCATGATGAAGCCGAACTGAATGATGTTTTTGACCTGTTTTGGCAGAACTTTCGTTTTGCCGATGATGTGCTGGGCGAAGCGCTGGACTCTGACGAACCGGCCATTCCCGCTGCTGCGCGACATTTTGCAGAGGAGTTGGTGCGCGGTGTGGCTGATCAGCTGGAAGAGGTGGATGGCGCACTCAGTGATTCGGCCTCCAACTGGAGCCTGGACCGGATGGCCCTGGTCGATCTGGCCATCCTGCGACTTGCCGCCTATGAACTGATGTACCGGTCGGAAATCCCCGCCCGGGTCACCATCAATGAGGCGATTGAAATCGGGAAACGGTTTGGCGCCAAGGAAACCCCATCCTTTGTCAACGGCATCCTGGATCGCATTGCGCGACAGCATCGAAAGAACGAGGCGTGAGCCATATTGACCTCAGCGAGCAGCCGATCGATCGGTTGACGGCCGATATCCTGGCGGTCCCGTTTTTTGAGGACCAGCGTCCTCAGCTCGGACCTGCCGCGCTGGTGGACTGGCGTCTGAACGACGGCCTAACACACTTGCTTCTGGATGCCGAAGTCAGTGGACAGCGCGGCGAAAGGCTGTTGCTACAGTCCAACGGGAAAATTCCCACGGATTGGCTTCTGTTTTACGGAGGCGGTTGTTATGAGGGGCTGTCTGCCCAGAATCTCCATGACTTGGTGGAGGAGATGGTCCAGAGTTGCCTGGATGCAGGTTATCGGTCTATTGCTCTTGGATTACCTCCCTTTCCGGAGGTGGCCATGGCGGCCGTGGTCGATGCTGTGGAAAAGGGAATGAAGAAGGCCAAGGTAGACACCATTACCTGTCAGGTCGGGTTCTACCCACCGGCAGACAGAAACGAATCCAATCATTGACCCATATTGGGGGAAACCTATGAAACAACTGAAAGTCGGTATCCTGGGCTTTGGTACGGTCGGAACCGGAGTGGTTCGAATCTTCCAGAATAACAGCGAACTGATCTCGACCCGATTGGGTGGGGAACTGGTTCTGCATAGGATCGCCGATCGGCGTCCTGACCGGGAGAGAGAAGTTCATGTTGCTCCTGAACTGCTGACCACCTCCTGTGAAGAGGTCGTTTCTCATCCTGAAATCGACCTGGTGATCGAACTGATTGGCGGTTATGAGCCGGCGCGCAGTCTGGTGCTGGAGGCGTTGAAGAACGGGAAGCATGTGGTGACGGCCAACAAGGCCCTGCTGGCCCTGCACGGGGACGAACTGTACAATGCTGCGCGGGATGCCGGAGTGGAACTCCTTTTTGAGGCGGCCGTTGGCGGAGGTATCCCTGTCATCTCTCCGATCAAGGAAAGCCTTTGTGCCAACCGCTTCAGCGAAGTGGCCGGGATCATGAACGGCACCTGTAACTACATCCTGACCCGGATGACCCAGGAGGGGGCCGACTATGCCGAGGTGTTGAAGGATGCCCAGGACAAAGGCTATGCCGAAGCCGACCCGACCTTTGATGTTGGCGGGATCGATGCCGCTCATAAGCTGGCCATTCTGATTCGGCTCTGTTTCGGAACCCGGATTGACTTCGACGATATCTATGTCGAAGGGATCAGTGAAGTGACCGCTCTCGATATCGAGTTTGCCCGTCAGTTCGGTTACACCATCAAACTCCTGGCGATCGGCAAAGAGGACAACGGCTGTGTAGAGGCGCGGGTTCACCCGACGATGCTCCCCAACAATGAGCCGCTGGCCAAGGTCGATGGCGTGTTTAATGCCGTGGCTCTGGAGGGAGACTTCCTCGGCCCTGCGTTGCTGCATGGCCAGGGGGCAGGGATGGATGCGACCGCCAGCGCCGTTATGGGAGATGTCATGAGTGTCGCCCGTGACGTCTTCAGCGGCTCCATCCGCCGTGTCGCGCCCATGTCGTATCCACCTGAGACCGTGGTCGATCTCCCGGTGAAGAAGATGACCGACCTTCGTTGTCCGTTCTATCTGCGGTTCACCACCGACGACAAACCGAATGTTCTGGCCCAGATTGCTCATATCCTCGGCGAGCATCATATCAGCATTGCTTCAATGAACCAGCCGGAGCGGCATGCTGAGAATGCCGTACCGATTGTCATTCTGACACACGAGGCATCCGAGGACTCGGTGGTCGAAGCCCTTATGGAGATCGATAAGCTAGATGTGGTCCGCGAAAAAAGCCGTTTCATCCGGATCGAGGGCTCCCTGGCCTAGGCCGGTTTGACGGCGGGCTCTTCGCCCTTGGAAAATCGTCCGAGGGCGGATAAAATTGCTTGACAGTGCTTCACGTGGTTTGATAGTTATTACCGGCGTTTCGGGTTGTAGGCACGTAGCTCAGTGGGAGAGCACTACCTTGACACGGTAGGGGTCGGCGGTTCAATCCCGCCCGTGCCTACCATACAACCCAAGCCAATAGACAGGACACGTACGAGGCATCTTATGGATGCCTCTTTCTGTTAGGGGAGTTTTTTATGGCAGCTGTACAGATCACCTTACCGGATGGAGCGGTCCGCGACCTGGAGTCCGGACAATCACCCCTGGATCTGGCCATGTCGATCAGTGAAGGCCTGGCACGAGCTTGTGTCGCCGCTAAGGTCAATGGCGAAATCTGCGATATCAACACCCCTCTGACAACCGATGCCACTCTGGAGCTGATCAAGCTCGATACGGACGACGGTCTCGAGATCCTGCGACACTCCTGTGCCCACCTGATGGCCCATGCCGTCAAGGAGATCTGGGGCGACAAGGTGCAGGTCACCATCGGCCCGGCGATCGAAAACGGTTTCTATTACGACTTCTTCAGCGAAGACGTGAAGTTCTCCCCCGAGGATTTCAAGCAGATCGAAACCAAGATGCAGGAACTGGCCAAGCAGAAGGAAAAGATCCTGCGCGAAGAGATCTCCAAGGACGAGGCGATCCAAATCTTCAAGGAGATGGGCGAGGACTATAAGGTCGAGATTATTGAAGATCTGGACCAGGATCAGGTCTCTTTGTACCGTCAGGGGTCCTTTGTCGACCTCTGCCGCGGGCCGCATCTGCCCCACACCGGGTTGATCAAGGCGTTCAAGCTGACCAGTGTCGCCGGTGCCTACTGGCGCGGCGATGAGAACAACGCCATGCTGCAGCGGATCTACGCCACCGCCTTTGTCGACAAGAAGGAGCTCAAAGCGCACCTGGCCAAGCTGGAGGAAGCACGAAAGCGGGACCACCGGAAGCTGGGCAAGGAGCTGGATCTGTTCTCTTTCAGCGAGGAGGCCGGCGCCGGCCTGGTCATCTGGCATCCCAAAGGCGGGCTGCTGCGGACCTTGATCGAGGATTTCGAACGGAAAGAGCATCTGAAGCGTGGTTACGACATCGTTGTCGGCCCGCAGATTCTCAAAACCGACCTGTGGTAGACCTCC
>JANQIN010000234.1 GCA_028282145.1 Thermodesulfobacteriota bacterium
AGCGCCACGTCGGTGCTGGTGCCACCCATATCGAAGGTGATCAGTTTGTGATAGCCCGCCTGTCGTCCCAGCACCTGAGCACCAACGGCCCCGCCGGCCGGGCCGGAGAGGATGGTCCGAACCGACTCTTCCATCGCCGTCCGGGCCGAGATGGAACCGCCGTTGGACTGCATGATTCGAAACGGGTTGTCCCCCACATCGGTCTGCAGATGGGTGATGTACTGCTGCATCTTAGGGGCGACATAAGCGTTGATCAGCGTGGTGGAAGCCCGTTCGTACTCACGAAACTCGCGCAGCACCTCATGGGACAGGCTGATGGGGATATGGAGCTCCTTCAGAGCCTCGCGCACCGCCTGCTCATGTTCGGGATGGGCAAAGGAAAAGAGCAGACAGACGGCAATCGATTCGGCTCCCGCCTCTTTCAAAGCCTGCACCAGTGGGGGCAACTCGGACGGATCCAGGGGTTCGATCGCTTCCCCGGAGCAGTCGACGCGGCCTGAAACCCCGAAGCGCAGCTCCCGCGGCACCAGCGGTTCCGACTTATGGCAGGCAAAATCGTACAGATCGGGCCGGTTCTGCCGGGCGATCTCGACCACATCCTCAAACTTGCGGTTGGTTACCAGAGCTGTCCTGGCCCCTTTCCTCTCCAGGATCGCGTTGGTGGAAACGGTGGAGCCGTGTACCAGGCGAAACGGTTTGGCTCCGGCGATATGTTTAATACCCGCCAGCACCGCCTCGGCCGGATCATGGGGCGTACTGAGCCGTTTGTGCTCGCCCCACTGATCGCCGTCACGCCAGATAAAATCGGTAAAGGTGCCGCCGGTATCGACGCCAATCAACAACATCGTGTCAGTCCTTATTCTTCATCCAATATAATTTTAGGCCCCGATCCGGATCAGCCGCAGCAAACTCCTCCGGCGGTTCCGGTTCACAAGAAATCTCCAGTTGGGGGGTCTCTTCAGCGATGATCTCCCGCAACCATGGGCGATCCAGATGAGGCGCATTCAGTGCAGCCAGCATCTCCCCGCCGGGGGCCAGCAGTTCCGCCGACCTGCGCAGCAGTTTGGGCCAATGCCTCTCCGCAGTAAACGACTTGCCCTGCGCCGCCGGGGGATCGAGGATGATGAGATCGAAAGGGCCCAATTTTTTCAGTTTCCCCCAGCTGCTGAACAGATCGTGGGCCAGGAAGCTGACCGATCGGGGGTCGAGGTTGTTGTCGCGGTGGTTCTCCCGCCCCACCGTCAGCGCCCCCCGATTCATATCCAGATTGACGACCTGCTTCGCCCCACCGGCGACCGCAGCCACTGAGAAGCTGCAAGTATAGGCAAAGAGGTTCAACACCTTCTTCCCCGCCGCCATCTGCCGGACCTGTTGCCGCTCCAGGCGCATGTCGCCGAAGAAACCGAGATTTTGCGCCGCATCCTGCAACCGCAGGCGGTAGCGGAAACCATCCTCCACCGCCCTGGCCCGCTCCGGCAGCTCACCCTGCAACACCCGGTTTGTCGTCCGTGGGCCGTCCCGACGCTGCAACAGCACACAAAAGAATCGCTCCTTATTCAGCGCCAGCAGACTGTTCAGTAGTTGCTGAATCCAGTATTCGTCCCGATCTCGATAAAGGGTGATCACCGCGAGATGGGGATGCAGGTCAATCGCCACATCCTCCAGGCCGGGGAACCGTCCACCGGGACCATGAAAGAGGCGAACCGTTTTCTCCTCCTCCGGGAGCCGGGTTTGAACTTCGCCACAGATGATGTCGATTTCCTGTTGTCTCATCGGGTTGGAAGGATACAGAAAAACAACGACAGGCGCCGCAACTTATTTTGGAAGAATCGGCACAAGGGACGGCAGCAGGCTTTCCGCAATCACCCCTGTGCCCTCGGCATTCGGGTGAATCCCATCGGGTTGGTTCAGTTCCGGCTTCAGGGCCACCCCCTCCAGCAGAAACGGATAATAGGCCACCCCATACGTCTCCACCGCATCGATGTAAACTTCTCGGAACATGTTGCCATAGCCGGGACCGAAGTTGCGGGGCGCTTCCATCCCCACCAGCAGCACCTTGGCACCGACCTCCTGCAACCGCTTGAGGATCGCATCCAGCGCTTCCGCCATCTGGTCGGTGGGCAGACCACGCAAGGCATCGTTGGCGCCCAGAGCAACGATCACAATCTCCGGCTCCTCGCCCAGAAGCCATTCCAGTCGTGCCTGCCCCTGAGCCATGGTGTCGCCGGACACACCCCCATTTATGATCCGAACCTGATATCCTTCCTTTAATAACATCCGCTCCAACTGATCGGGTAGCGCCTCCCCTTGTGGAAGACCATACCCCGCGGTAATGCTGTCACCCAGCATGAGGATGCGGGTGGTGGTTTGATCGGCGTAAGCCGCAGGGCTCCAGAACATCACAACTCCCATAAGAAGCGGCACCAACAGGCCGTAGATTGAGGACCGTCGCATGATTCACCTCCAGAACCTCCATCTTACACTAACCGGCGGCGGTGGTGCCGTTGAAATTCTGAAAGAGATCGATCTGCATATTGCTCCCGGAGAGACGGTGAGCCTGGTTGGGCCGTCGGGGGCCGGGAAGACCAGCCTATTGATGCTGATCTCCGGCCTGGAACGCCCCACCTCCGGTGAGATCGAAGTCGACGGCAACCGACTGAACGACATGACCGAGGACGATCTGGCCCGGTTCCGCCAACGGCAGTTGGGGATCGTCTTTCAGGGATTCCACCTGGTGCCGACGATGACGGCGGAGGAGAACGTGGCCCTGCCGCTGGAGTTCGCCGGCGACCCGGAAGCCCGGAACCAGGCCCGTTCTGCCCTGGAAACAGTCGGTCTGGCCGATCGCTGTCGGCACTATCCCGGACAGCTTTCCGGGGGAGAACAACAGCGGGTCGCCCTGGCTCGGGCTTTTGTCAGCCGTCCTCCCCTGTTGCTGGCCGATGAACCGACCGGCAATCTGGACGCGGTTACCGGCCAGAAGATCATCGATCAGCTTTTTAACCTGCAGCAGTCCCACAACACGACTCTGCTGCTGGTGACCCATGACAAGGGGCTGGCCCGGCGTTGCGACCGGCAACTGCAGATGACCGACGGTCGTCTGTTGACGGAGTCGCGATCATGATCTTCTGGCTCAACACCTTCCGTCTTGCCTGGCGGGAACTACGACACGGGTTCCGCGGCTTTGGGGTCTTTCTGCTCTGTCTCTTCCTCGGTGTCTTCGCCGTCGCGGCGATCAACAGTTTTTCGGAGGCCAGTCGGGCCGGTCTGCAGGCCGATGCCCGAGCTCTTCTGGGAGGGGATATCGAGCTGCGTCTGACGCAACGGCCGGTACCCGGCCCGCAGAGGGCGGTCCTTCTCGAGCAGGGACGTTTCAGTGAGATCGCCGAACTGCGAACCATGGCCCGCTCCGGCAAGGACACCAACCTTCTGGTGGAGCTGAAAGCGGTGGACAGAGGTTATCCTCTGGTCGGCTCGATCGGCACCCCGGACCTGCCCGTCTCTTCGGCGCTGACCAAGGTTGACGGGGTTTTCGGTGCGCTGGTGGAACCGGCACTACTGGAACGAATGGGACTGCAACTGGGTGATCGTCTGCGGGTGGGACAGATCGAGATGGAGATCCGAGGACGATTAACCCGGGAGCCGGACCGAGGCTTTAACGGCTTTACCCTGGGGCCTCGTGTCCTCATCTCCCAAGACGCCCTGACTGCGACCGGGCTGGTGATCCCGGGGAGCCTGATCAGCTACAGTTACCGGATTGTTCTCCCTGCTGGGACGTCTCCCAAGGCGACGGTGGAGACCCTCAACAGTCGCTTTCCGGAAGCGGGCTGGCGCGCCCGGACTTTCGACAATGCCGCCCCTCGCGTTAAACGAGCGTTGGACCGCCTGGCTGATGAACTGACCCTGGTCGCCCTCTGTGCTCTGCTGACCGGTGGGCTGGGTGTCGCCTCGGCGGTACGAGGCTATCTCGCCGGACGGCGGACCACCCTGGCCACCTTTAAATGTCTCGGTGCCAGCAGCGGTCTGATCTTTGCCACCTGTCTGGTTCAGCTCCTGCTCCTGGCCACCCTCGGAATCGGCGCCGGGCTTGTTGCGGGAGGTGCCGTCCCCTGGGTCGTCAGTGTTCTCTTCGGAGAGCTTCTGCCAACACCCTTGATTCCAGCGCTCTACCCCCGCCCACTGCTTCTGGCTGCCAGCTTCGGCTGGCTGGTGGTTCTGACCTTCTCTCTGGTCGAGGTCGGTCGAGCCCGACACACCCCCGGTGCCCTTCTCTTCCGAGGCGAAGTGGAACCGGGACAGGTCAAGATCGACCGCCTGGTCTGGGTCGGACTGCTGCTGACCTCGGCGGCACTGATCGGACTGACCCTGTTGACTTCGGAGGATCGACGGATTGCCGGCTGGTTTATCCTGGGGGTGCTGGGTTGTATGGGTCTGTTTCGCCTGTTGGCCCTGGCTTTGATGACGTTGGTGCGTCGCCTGCCACGCCCGACCCGACCCAGCCTGAGGCTGGCCTTATCCAATTTGCACCGTCCCGGCAGCAGCGCTCCGGCCGCCATCTTTGCCCTGGGACTCGGCCTCACTGCCCTAGTGGTGGTGACTCAGGTGGAACAGAATCTGGTCGATCAGGTCAGCCGCACCTTACCCGAGGAGGCACCCGCCTTCTTTGCCATGGGACTGCAACCGAACCAGCTACAGCCGTTTATTGAAACCATCCGGGCAGCCGACCCTGACGCTCGCATTGATCGCAATCCAAGCCTACGGGGACGGATCGTCCGTATCGCCGGACAGAAGGTGTCCGAGCGGAAGATTCCGCCGGAGGTGCAGTGGGCGGTGCGAGGCGACCGGTTTGTCTCCTACTCAAAAGCCCTGAAACCGGACGATGTGCTGGTTGCAGGCAAACCCTGGCCCGACGACTACCGGGGAGAACCGCTGATCAGTCTCACCGCCGATCTCGGCAAGGGATTCGGCGTGCAGATCGGCGATACCCTGACGGTAAATATTCTGGGACGGGACGTCACCGGCCGTATCGCCAACCTGCGCCAGGTCGACTGGTCCAATATGGAGCTCAACTACGCCATCCTCTTTTCCCCCGGGCTGCTGGAAAAAGCCCCACAGATCTATCTGGCCTCGGCCTATCTCGACCCGGCGGTCGATGTTCGGGTAACAGCCGAGCTGGCCGAGAAATTCCCCAACGTCTCTCTGGTGAATGTACGGCAGGTGTTGGAGAACGTGGTGCAACTGATGGATCGAATCGGTCTGGCCTTTCGCGCCATCGCCCTGGTTGCCGTTCTCAGCGGCTTGCTGGTTTTAGCGGGGACGGTCGCCGCCGACCGGAGACGACGGCTGTACGAAGCGGTCTTGTTCAAGGTCTGCGGTGCTACCCGCGGCACGGTGATGGCGACCTATCTGCAGGAACTGCTCATGATCGGCGTGGCAGCCGGCCTCGCAGCCCTTCTGTTGGGGAGCCTGTCGGCCTGGCTGATGATCGACAAACTGATGAAACTTGACTTTCTCTGGTCGCCTTGGCTGGCGGTAGCGACCCTCGCGGCAGGACTGATCGTCCCCCTGACTCTCGGCCTTGTGGGGACGGCCAGTGCACTCCGGGAAAAACCGATGCCGTACCTGAGAAACGACTGAGCCGGGCCACCGGCACTGAAAATCTGCAGTAAAATAGGGGAAGCGGCCTTACCTTCAACACGGGAGAACACATCATGCCCTGGGAATACAGCGACAAGGTCCTCGAACTGTTCAAAAGCGCCGTCAGCAGCGGTGGTGGCACCCATATGGGTGAGGTGGAAAACGCCGACGGGGTCGGCGAACACGGCTCCATCGTCTGCGGTGATGCGCTCAAATTCACCTTCCGGGTCGATCAGCACCCGACCGACCCTCTGCAGGACAAGATCGTCGAAGCCAAATACCTCACCTTCGGCTGTACGTCAGCGATTGCTGCGAGCGAAGCGCTCTGCATCGTACTGGAACAGATGGCCAAAACGCCGATTGAAGCGTTGAAGATCACCAATCAGGACCTGGTCGACTTCCTCGGCGGACTGCCGGAACAGAAGATCCATTGTTCAGTGATGGGGGCCGAGGCTCTTCACGCTGCTGTCGCCGACTGGGCCGAGAAACGGCGGGTCGACCTTTCACCCTTCGTCCGACCGGAGGAGTTTGAGGAGATCGATGAAGGTCGGGTAGTCTGCAAATGTTTTTCGATCACCGAGCCCTATTTGCGAAGGAAGATTCCGGAACTGGGGTTGAAATCGATCCAGGACATCACCAACGCTCTGAAGGCCGGTGGCGCTTGTACCGGCTGCCATCATTGTCCTGGTGGTCTGCAGGATCTACTGGACGATATCTGGGGGATGGAACCCCACGAGCACAGCGAACCGGTGGAGACCAAGGAAGAGCTTTCCCCCTTCCAACTGGGACGTCTGATCGAAACAACGGTCGATGCCCTGATTCGTCCCGCCCTCAAACGGGACGGTGGCGATATCGCTCTCATCGACATCAAAGGGTTCAACGTCTATTGTCGCCTGGAAGGGGCCTGCGCCACCTGCTCAGGGGCTCAGCAGACATTGAAGCTGGGGGTCGAAGGGACCCTGAAGGACGAGGTCGATGAACGGATCCGCGTCATCGCGGTCGGAGGCGGATCATGAGCATTATCTATGTCGACAACAACGCCACCACCGCTATCGCTCCGGAAGTGGTGGAGGTGATGCAGCCCTATTTCACCCACAACTATTTCAATCCCAGCTCCATGTACCAGGCGGCCCAGGAAGCGGCGGAGGCGATCCAGCATGCCCGCGAAAAGGTCGCTCACTGTCTGGGACATGTGGAACCGGACCAGATTCTCTTTACCGGCAGCGCCACCGAAGCCAACAACTCGGCCCTCTTCGGGGTGGCCCAGGCCAACCCTAAGCGAAACCATGTGATCACTTCGGCCGTCGAACATCCCTCCGTTCTCGAGGTCTGTCAGGAGATGGAACGCCGAGGGCATGAGGTGACCTATCTTCCGGTGAGCCATCAAGGGGAGATTGATCTTGACGCTTACGTCAAAACCTTGCGCCCCGACACTCTGCTGGTGACGGTAATGATGGCCAACAACGAAACCGGCAATCTCTTTCCTATCGACCAACTGGCAGAGATCGCCAAAGCGACCGATCCGGGGATTCTGGTGCATACCGACGCCACCCAGGCGATCGGCAAGGTCGAGGTGAATCTGGAAGGGAATCTGAAACAGGTCGACCTGCTGTCGTTCAGCGGTCACAAACTCCATGCGCCCAAAGGGGTCGGTGCCCTCTTTGTCCGCCGGGGTGCCCGCTGGCGTCCTTATATGTTTGGCGGCCATCAGGAACGGGGCCGCCGGGCCGGGACCGAGAACGTGCCCTATATCGTCGGGCTGGCCAAGGCCTGTGAGCTGGCCACCCAGACTGTCGACGAGGAACAGACCCGGGTCAAGGCGATGCGGGATCGGCTGGAAGCCGAACTGCTGGAAAAGATCCCGATGCTGGAAGTGAACGGACAAGGAGCGGAGCGATTACCCAATACCCTTAACCTGGCCGTCCACGGTATCGAAGGGGAATCGATCTTGTACGAACTGAGTGCCAACGGTATCTGCGCCAGCAGCGGCAGTGCCTGCACCTCCGGCTCACTCGATCCGTCCCATGTGTTGAAGGCGATGGCCGTCCCCTTCACGGCCATCCACGGTTCGGTCCGTTTCAGTCTCAGCCGGTACAACACCGACGCCGATGTGGACCACATCGTTGCGGTCTTCCCGGAGATCGTCGCCAATCTGCGGCGCCTCTCACCCTTCTGGGACAATGCGAAGAGCTGTCTGACCAACGTTTAAACTTTCTAGCCCCTCCCCAAAAAAAGAGGCAGTCCCTTCCGGGACTGCCTCTTTGAAAAGATTACCGAGCAGATTATCTTGTCAATTTGCGATACTTGATTCGATGCGGCTGATCGGCGGCAGCACCGAGTCGTTTCTTGCGGTCCTCTTCGTACTCGGACCAGTTTCCTTCGTACCAGGTCACCTGGCTGTCTCCTTCGAAAGCGAGAATGTGGGTGGCGACGCGGTCGAGGAACCAGCGATCGTGGGTGACGACGATCGCGGCGCCGTCGAAGTCCAGGAGCATCTCCTCGACCGCCGCGAGCGTGTCGGTGTCGAGGTCGTTGGTCGGCTCGT
>JANQIN010000018.1 GCA_028282145.1 Thermodesulfobacteriota bacterium
GACAACGTCCATGGTGGTACCTCTCTCTTACCGAAATACAAAAGGTGCGCGAACTTTCGGAGTATAACAAAGGGTGCTGGTCAGGGTAAAGGCACATCGACTGCGTGGAATTATGAAGAATCAGTTTTTCCGGATAGATTGGACTTTGCGTTAAAACCTATCCATGTTCTGCTGTGACTGAGGCGAATGTTGCGAAACGAGATCGAGTTCTTTTATAGTTTTACGGCTTAAATCAGTACATTCAGACATTCAATGGATCAGGAGGGGCTTCGTGAGTCTGTCTACGGCTGCAATGAACCAGTTGTCCGAAGGGATGATGTGGTATCTCGTTTTTCTCTTTTCAACGGTAGTGCATGAGTCGGCTCATGCTTTTGCCGCCTACAAACTCGGTGACGAGACCGCCTACCATAACGGTCAGGTGACTTTGGATCCGATCCCCCATATCCGGCAGGAGCCGATCGGCACGGTTGCAGTGCCTATCCTCTCCTTTATGACGGGCGGTTGGATGTTCGGCTGGGCCAGTTGTCCCTACGACCCTTACTGGGCTCGCAACCATCCGGATCGCTCCGCTATCATGTCCCTGGCCGGTCCCTTATCCAACCTCGGTCTGATGCTTTGTGCCGGGATGCTGATCCGTCTGGGTATGGCGATGGACTGGTTCTATGCGCCGGGCCGCATCAATTACACCCAGGTCACCGCCGCCACTCAGGACGGAACTCTGGCAACCGTGGCGACTCTCCTCAGTATTCTCTTTACCCTGAACACGATCCTTTTTGTCTTCAACCTGCTACCACTTCCACCGTTGGATGGTAGTGGGATCGTTCCGCTTTTTCTCAGTAAGGATAGGGCGGTTGGATATATGGACTTTATTCAGAACGGGCCGTTTATGATGATGGGATTACTGATTGCCTGGCAGGCCTTTGGTCATGTCTTCCGACCGATACATACCCTTCTGTTAAATATCCTTTACCCCGGCGCCGGCTATCACTAGCCGGTGGAGGGCATGATCTCGGGGCTGTCCGAACGGCGCCGAATGCGTAGAAAAAGAACCCAACAAAGGATGCCGGAAACCGTATTGGCAAGAGCGATGCCGCCAAAGAATCCCGGTAGGCCCCAGATGGTACCGCATCCC
Organism: Thermodesulfobacteriota bacterium; assembly: GCA_028282145.1. Taxonomy (GTDB): domain Bacteria; phylum Desulfobacterota; class Desulfuromonadia; order Desulfuromonadales; family Geopsychrobacteraceae; genus JANQIN01. The sequence goes on from JANQIN010000018.1 coordinate 1,133, forward strand.
CAGACTAGGGGAATGTAGAAGCCCAGCATTCGTACGGAGTTTAAAACCGTCGACAGAACCGGCCGATCGATGGCATTGAACAGGGCGGTCGTCAGACGATAGACCGCCTGTAGCCCGTATCCCAATGAAACCAGCCTCAGGTACAGGATCAGAGGTTCTTGAACCGCCGGGTCGGTACTCATAAGCCGGGCCAGGAAGGGAGCTGCCAGCATCAGGGTAGCCCAGAGAGCAGCTCCCAGAAGCAATGAAAAGTGGGCGCATAGACGTTGAGCGGTCCAGACTCTACCGTGCAACCCTGCGCCCCAGTTTTGCCCAGCGAAAGGGATCAGGCTCATCGCCAGAGATACGACCGGTAACAGAACAAATGCCTCAATCCGGGTCGCTGCCCCAAAAGCAGCTACCGCTGCCGGGCCGAATCCGGCGATCAACCGTGTGACCACTCCCATCGACAGGGGGACAATCACGTTTGTCGCTGCCGAAGGCAAGGCGACCTTCAATATTTCCCTCCAGCTTCCCTGCAATACCGTCCATTTCGGCAGATTCCACAGGAGTAACCTTTCCCGGTAATGAAGGATTACCAGAGCGACCACCAGCGTGAGGGCACGTGCGATAACGGTCGCCAAGGCGGCACCGAACAGCTCCAGCCGGGGGAAGGGGCCGAGACCGAAGATCAGCAGTGGGTCCAATACGGCATTGATTGCAGCACTTGAGGCCATCACGAGGGCCGGAATTCTGGTGTCGCCCGTAGCTCGGATCAAGTTGTTGCCGACCATCGGAATCACCAGGAATATCATCCCGATATACCAGACCTGCATATAGTCGCGGATCAGGGGAAGCTGTTCCGGCTTGGCACCCAGCAGGGTGAATAAGGGGTCAATCGTCAGCAGACCGAGAATTGAAAGGGCGGCGACAAAGAGCAGACCGAGGCTGAGGCTGTCGGTTGCCAGACGTCTTACCCGGTCCCGGTCTCCGCTGCCGATCGCTTTGCTCAAGGTGGCCGAGGCGCCGGTTCCCAACCCCATGGCGACAAACATGACCAGCATGATAACTGGAAAGGTAAAACTGATGGCTGCCAACGGCCCGGTGCCCAGGCGGCTGATAAACCAGGTATCCACCAAGTTGAAGGCCATGGTGGAGAAGGTGCCGAACATCATGGGAACGGTGAGACGGATAAGGGTCGGTCCGACGGGGTCTGTCGTCAGGGTGGCGCGTGAAGTCATGGCGCGAGTTTAGCACGACAGACAAAGAAAGTGGTTGACAGAGACATGTGTTTAATTGTAAATGAAAGTCACTTTCAAGACGGAGATGCTTATGACCATTGCCGCTGCTCTCGATCGGGGGCTGTACGAACCCGAACCGGATCAATCTTTGCCTTGTTGGGCGCAACTGTCTCACCGATACGTGTCTGACCGGGAACGGTTGGCGGCTTATCTGGCCCATGTCGCGGCCGAGGTCCTTGCGGAGGCCAAACCGTCCAATCTGTTTCGTCTACAGGATCGCAGCTGTCGTTGCTTTGGGGATCTGGCGGCGCTCTGGGCTACCTATGGCGAGGAGCTTTTATCCGACAGCCCTTTGGAGGTTATTGAGCTCCAGGATAGCCGCCCCGGTGTTCTGATTCTGGCCTACCGGCGTGACATTGTGGCGGCCCTGATCGCCGATCATCGAACCCAGAACTTCCTCAAGCGTCTGGGATACCCCGTTCGTAAAGGCTGGAAGGCGGTACTGGATCATCTGGCTGTCCGCTTTTCCGATGGTGGCTTCCCCCACGAGGTTGGCGTTTTTCTGGGCTATCCCCTGAAGGATGTGGCGGGATTTCTGGGATGGGGGCAACTGCGGCACTCCGCAGCCGGTCCCTGGCAGATCTACGGCAAACCAGAACCTAGCCTTGCTCTGGTTGATACTCTTAAGCAATGTCGGCACTGGATGATGGCCCGGTTGGATTCGAATATACCCGCTCAGACCCTTCTTAACGGTTTTGCCCACTAAGGAGAGCGCATGTCTATCCTGATCGTTGGCGCCGACCGGATTCAATCGATTCGTGGCAAGTTGGAAGCTGCGGGTGCGACGCGCATCACCCACTGGGACGGGCGGAAGGCCGGTGTAGCGAAGAACCGAATCCCGGAGCACGTGGAGATGGTGATTTTCTTTACCGACTTCCTTCATCATAGCGCCGCCAAGAAATTGAAGACTCAGGTCAAGGCCCGTGGATTGCGGGCTTGCTACTGCAGGCGGGCCTGGAGTGAGGTCGGACGTCATCTGGAGCAGTGCCCTCTCCGATGTGACAATTGTTCGTCGACATGTTAAATGATTGAATCAAGATTTATTGATTAAAGAGTGGAAAGTTGCTGAAATAAAAAAAGCTACCGCGGAGGGTAGCTTTTTTTGTTCGGATTTATTGGAGGGTTTAGCTGGCGGCAGCTGCAGCCAGGAACTCTTTTTGCTGTTGTGCCAGCTCAGAGATGGTTCGCTTCGACAGGCTGGCCTTCATGGCGTCCCTTACCTCATGCCATACATCATGCACCGGGCAGAAGCTGTTTCGGTCGCAGGCATCATCGTGAGTCAGGCAGCGATTCAGGTACAAAGGGCCTTCCTCCGCCTCCAGAATATCCAGCAGGGTAATCTCTTCAGGGTCCTTGCGAAGAAAGAACCCACCAGTGACGCCACGTTGAGAGCCGACGATTTGTGCTTTGATCAGCGGCTGGAGAATCTTGGTCAAAAATGCTGGGGTGATGTCTTGAGTCTTGCAGATCTCTTTTTTCAGGACAATGTCCCCGTGGGGTTGCTGAGCCAGGAAAAGCACGGCCCGAATAGCGTATTCGGTTGCACGGGTAATGATCAAAGCGGACCTCCTCGGAAATAATTACGTAATTAGTTACATTTTCGTTCTTATTTGTCAAGAAGTGAATGCGTGTTGCTGTCGGACCTGTCTTGACAGCTCATGAACACCTCTGCAAGATGGGGTTCTATGACCATCGTGCGCTCTCCTAATTGCTCGAATTCGATTGTCGGTCGGTTTGCCCCAAGCCCGACCGGGCCGCTGCATTTTGGCTCATTGGTTGCGGCAGTCGGCAGTTTTGTCCTGGCGCGCCAGGCGGGAGGGCGTTGGTTGCTGCGGATGGAAGATCTGGACCAGCCGAGGGTGGTGCCGGGTGCAGCCGATTCGATTCTGCGGTTATTGGAGGATATGGGGCTGGAATGGGACGGCGAGATCGTCTGGCAGAGTCAGAGGACGGAACGATACGCAGAGGTTCTGGAACAGCTACGAAGCAATGGCCATCTTTTCGACTGCGGCTGTACCCGAAAGGAGATTCTTGCCAGCGCGCCTCATCCCGGTGAAGAGGGCCCCGTCTACCCTGGCCTCTGTCGACAGGGGTTACCGCCCGGCCGCCCCCCAAGGGCAACCCGACTCCGCGTGGATGGGGCAGAGACCCTCTGTTTTACCGATGGTCTCTTTGGCCCTCGGAAGCAGCATCTGGAAACCGCTGTAGGCGATTTTGTCCTCCTGCGGGCCGACGGTGTGTTCAGTTACCAGCTGGCGGTGGTGGTGGACGATATCGATGCGGGTGTCAACCAGGTTGTCAGAGGAGCCGATCTGCTGGGGTCGACACCGCGCCAGATCTATCTTTATGCCTGTCTGGGCGCACCACCACCGACCTATCTTCACTTGCCGATGGCCATTCGGGCCGATGGGCGAAAGATCAGCAAGCGGGATACGGAGTCGACCGGGCATGGGACCCAGCATGGTGAACGTTTATGCCAGCTCCTTCGGTTTCTGGGGCAGGCACCCCCTGAAGAATTGCGGTCCGCTTTGCCGGGAGACGTGGTAAACTGGGCCATCGAGAATTTTGATCTGTCCCGGGTTCCTGCCGAAAGCCGGGTCCCCGACGATTCGTTTTGACCCGTTAGGAGGACTGTATGCGTCGGATTCTGGTGTGTCTGCTGTGCCTGATTATTGGAAGTGTCGCGACCACCTGGGCGGAAGGGCGTCGGCATGTGCTGGCGGTCGTGCCGATTCTGGTCGATCAGGGATCGGTTATCGAACACCCTCAGAAAGATCAGGTTCTTGAGTTGTTGCGATTTAACAGCCAGGGGCGCGAAGAGTATCTGGCGGAACGCCTTCGAAAGGGAGGACGGTTCTTCGATGTCCGTCTTGCCCAGGGAGATCCGGGCACCCTGTTCGACTCTCTGGTCAGTGGAAGCCAGCTTCAGGGAGGCGAAACGGAGGAGCGCCGACTGTATCGGTTTGCTCCAGCAGGAGTCCAACAGGTCAGCGAAACTGTGGTGGCTGAACGGGTTCTGGTGTTGATCCTTCATGGCGAGAAGGCTCTTCAGGAACGTTGGGACCGGAACCGGGTGAGCTATCTGACAACCCGGTACAATACGGTCTTTGCCAGCGCTTTTCTTCTGGATACTTCCGGCCAGGTCCTGTGGCAGTATAAAACCGATCCGATTCGTGATTTCCTTCCGTTACAGTATCCCAACTTCGACGACGCTCATTACAATAAGTCCAACCAGGTTCCCCTGGTTTTCCTCAAGGTGGAGGGACTGGAACGCTATCTTCTGGAAAAGGAAACCAGCTTCTTTAATCGTCCCTCCAATACACCCAAGATCTACAAAGACTGGATGGACGACCTGACGGCCAAGCTTCAGGCTGCTATGCCGAAGTAGGTAAAGCGATACCACGGAATAAAAAAGGCCCCGTCGCACCGGTGCGGTCTTTTTTGTCGAAGATGAGTTGACATTCATCCACAAAGGGACTATATAGTTTTTCAACATCGAAAACGATGCCTGCCGAACACATAGAAACCCGTCGGTTTGGTCGATCCTTCCAAAAATAATCAGATCCCAACACAACGGTCATTATAAGGTACACTTGACATACTACCGTGACGACTAGGTTTCAATTTCATCTTACGAATTTAATCTCTGACGTATAACTCATCTGGATAAGCCTCAACAACGACTAACTACCCTAAAAATTTTCCTCCCGGTTGCTTGTGCGCCCGGGGTTAAGCTGTTGCCATTCCCGTCACGCTGGGAGGGCGTGATCGGGTTAAGGAGACACCATGAATCTGAAAGAGCTGAAAGAAAAGAAGATTGGCGATTTAGCGGCCATTGCCAAGGACTTGAAGATCGAAGGCGCGGCCGGAATGCGCAAACAGGATCTGATCTTTGCGATCCTTAACGGAACGGCCGCTCAGAACGGCGCGATTTATGGCGAGGGCGTGCTGGAGATCCTGCCTGATGGATTCGGCTTCCTTCGCGCGCCGGACGCCAACTATCTGCCGGGTCCGGACGATATCTATGTGTCCCCCTCCCAGATCCGTCGATTCAATCTCCGCACCGGTGATACGGTTGCCGGGCAGATTCGCCCTCCCAAGGAAGGTGAGCGTTACTTTGCTCTGTTGAAGGTGGCCGAGGTCAACTTTGAGGACCCTCAGGTCGCCCGTGAGAAGATCTTCTTCGACAACCTCACCCCGCTCTACCCCGAAGACCAGCTCAAGCTCGAAACCGACTCGGCCAACTATTCGGCCCGGGTTATCGACCTGGCTTCCCCCATCGGCAAAGGGCAACGTGGTCTGATCGTGGCGCCGCCGCGGACCGGTAAGACCGTTCTGCTGCAGAATATCGCCAACAGTATCAGCACCAACCACCCCGAAGCCTATCTGATCGTTCTTCTGATCGACGAACGGCCGGAAGAGGTGACCGACATGCAGCGGACCGTCAACGGCGAGGTCATCTCCTCCACCTTTGACGAACCGGCTGCCCGACACGTCCAGGTGGCCGAGATGGTTATCGAAAAGGCCAAGCGTCTAACCGAGCATAAGCGGGATGTGGTCATTCTGCTCGACTCGATCACCCGTCTGGCCCGGGCCTACAATACGGTTATCCCCTCCTCCGGCAAGATCCTGTCCGGTGGTGTGGATGCTCATGCGCTGCACAAGCCGAAGCGCTTCTTCGGTGCTGCACGGAATATCGAAGAAGGCGGCAGTCTGACCATTATTGCGACGGCCCTGATCGATACCGGTTCCAAGATGGACGAGGTTATCTTCGAGGAGTTCAAGGGTACCGGTAATATGGAACTGTTGCTGGACCGCCGTCTGGTGGACAAGCGGACCTTCCCGGCGATCGATATCCACAAGTCCGGTACCCGTCGCGAGGATCTGCTGATCCCGCAGGTCCAGCTGCAGCGGACCTGGCTGCTGCGTAAGGTCCTGTCGACCATGAACGTCGTCGACTGCATGGAGTTTGTATTGGATAAGCTGGCCGAGACCGAGTCGAACCAGGACTTTCTCGACAGCATGAATCAATAATTCCTTGCCCCCAATCTGAAAACTCGTTCAGTGTCATCCCTTTTTCCTGGGTGGACACTCGTTGAATTCTCTTGCCCATACTAGGAAGGCGGTTGGGTGGGACACCAGAAATTGCTTGCTATAAGGGCTGTTACTGTGATAGTTAACGGCTCTTGACCTATACCAAAGGAACGCCTGTACAAAAGCCAGGCGTCAAGGAGAAAGAGAATGAAAGAAGGTATCCACCCCAAATACGAAGATACGGTCATCAAGTGCCACTGCGGCAACGAGATTCAGACCAAATCCACCTCCAAAGAAGAGATCCATATCGAAATCTGTTCTGCCTGCCATCCGTTTTACACCGGTAAGCAGAAGCTGATCGATACCGCCGGTCGGATCGAGCGGTTCCGTCGGAAGTACGGCCAGGAAAAGAAGTAATGACTCTCAAAACGGCCCTTCCGGGCCGTTTTGTTTTTTACCCTAAGTTTTTCAGGCACCTCGGTAGGCTTTGAAAGGAATACGCAGCATGCGCGTACAACTTCTCGCCCACACCCCGGATCCGGAGCGGACTGCTGCTGCAGCGGCCCGGCTCTGCTATTCCGATTCTGACATCAGTGAACTCCTGGAGTTGGAAACCGACAAACAGCACACCCTGCTGCGCAAGATCCTTTCTCTGGGTCACCTGTCGGTTCTGGAGCATGTCAGTTTTTCTTTCGGGCTGGAAGGGGTCAGTCGTGCCTGCACCCATCAGTTGGTCCGCCATCGGGTCGCCTCTTACTCTCAGCAGTCCCAGCGGTATGTTAAAGCCGACAAGCGCTTTGCCGCAGTGGTTCCCCCGACGGTAACCGATCGGCCAGAGCTGGCCGAGCGCTATGATGCACTGATGGATCAGATACACGCCTTTTACGGCGAGCTTCTGGAGGCCGGTGTGCCGGCCGAGGATGCCCGATTTGTTCTGCCCAATGCGGCTGAGACCAAGATCGTGGTCAGCATGAACGGGCGAGAATTGCGCCATTTCTTTGCCTTGCGCTGCTGCCGTCGTGCCCAGTGGGAGATCCGACTGGTGGCCAAGGAGATGCTGCGTGCTGTTGTGGCCGTCGCCCCGGTTCTTTTTGAGGGAGCCGGCCCCGGTTGTGTGGTTGGGGGTTGTCCCGAGGGCAAGATGACCTGCGGTGCCGCTGCCGAAGTGCGCCACGAGTATACCCATCTCTAGCTGCCTTCCCCGGGCGGTACTCTCGATCCGGGCCGGGCGGCTCGGGCACTATTCTTCTCAGTCATACGCCGCTGCGGCGGCACCAGATAACGGAATCAACCATGTTTGATAAATTGGCCGAAGTTGAAGATCGCTTTATGGAGGTTGAAGGACTGATGTCCGATCCTTCGGTGATCTCCGACCAGAAAAAATTTCTCGATCTGACCCGTGAACATGCCGATCTGAAAGAGGTAGTGGAGACCTATCGCACCTACCGTCAGGTCAGCGAAGATATCGCCGGCAACCAGGAGCTGTTGAAGGAGTCGGACGAGGAGTTGCGGGAGCTGGCCAAGGAAGAACTGCCGGAGCTGGAGACGCAGAAGGAAGAGTTGGAACAGGCACTCAAGGTCCTGTTGCTGCCCAAGGATCCCAACGACGCCAAAAACATCATCCT
>JANQIN010000037.1 GCA_028282145.1 Thermodesulfobacteriota bacterium
ATCCCAGCCGCATCCCCCGGTCTCCGTCCCGCGGCGGGAAATAGGTTCCGCCGAAGAACGGGCGGCCGTCGGCGGTCAACATCACCGTCATCGGCCAACCACCACTGCCGGTCTGAGCCAGCACCGCCTGCATATAGATGGCGTCGATATCGGGACGTTCCTCCCGGTCGACCTTGATGGCGACAAAGTGGGCGTTGAGATAGGCGGCGATCTCCGAATCCTCGAACGATTCCTCCTCCATCACATGGCACCAATGGCAGGTGGAATACCCCACGGAAAGGAGAATCGGACGGTTGAGCCGTCGGGCCGTTTCAAAGGCCTCGTCGCCCCAGGGGTACCAGTTCACCGGGTTATGGGCGTGCTGCAACAGGTAAGGGCTGGTTTCCAGAAGGAGACGGTTGGTAAAGACCGCCCGACCATCGGGGTGCTTGTGCCGGGTTCGGGGTTCATAGGTCGTCGGCAACTGCTGCCGTTTGGCTTCCAGGCGGGATAAAAGTTCGGAAGGAAACGGTTCGGCCCCTGGCAGATTCCAGACGTTGGTGCCAGGCACAGTGGCCATCACAGAAGGCAGGCGCCCCAGGAAGAGACTGACCAGCATCACGACAAGGAATACGGGAGAAATCAGGGTACGCACGGGCTCCTCCATGATTCATGGTATCCTGAGCCGGCCAATTCAAAGGAACGATCGAATTACAAGGTTAATGTCCCTATTCTAACGGCTCTCCGCATCATATAAAACCGTTATAGTTATATTTTACGGCAGTTTTACCTTCACCCCTCTCCAGTCAGTCGTCGTTCTATTTCCCGGGATGGGCCAATTCCCAGGCCCGACGAACCGAATCGACCGCCTCCTGGGTCTGCTGAAAATAGCGGCCCCGCAACTCGGCTATCATCAGCCCGCTGTAGTCTCCCGGCAGGCACGCCATCCAGTCGCTGAAAGGGATGGTTCCCAGACCTGGGGGCATATGACTATCCCCCTTCCCCAAAGGCAACTGATGCGTCTGGATCTTCTCGGTCGGGTAAACGGACCGGCCGGCATTGTCGTGGACGTGACAGTGAACAACGTGAGGCGCCATTCGGCGTATCTCTTCCATGGGATCAAGTTCAAAATACCTGGCCGACAGGTTGAGGTGTCCGAAATCGAGGGTGATACCGACATTGGGGCAATCGATCCGTTCCACCTGCCTCACCAGCTCAGCAGGCTTTTCCGAATAACAATAGGGGGAAACTCCTTTGTAAGGACGGGCGTTTTCAAGTCCTATCCGGATGTCCGGATATTTTTGAGCCAATTCCCGGATCACCTGTTCCTCCCGTTCCTGCAGGGTGCGGCAGGCAACCTCATCCGGTCGACAGCGTTGCCACAGGAAAGCGTCTTCATTGATCCACCGTCCCGGGTGCACGACAATGATTTCGGCGCCGATCCGTTGAGTGAACTCCAGAGAGACTCGCAGCACCTCGACCTGCAGCTCAAAGGCATCCTGATCCATCAGGTCAAGACTGTTGGGAGAGTGGACACTTATCCGCAACCCCAAAGGTTCCAGAAGACGGGTAGCTTGCCGGGTCTTTTCCTCATCCAGTACACCATTTTGGATCGCGTCCAGTCCGTGGACCGGCACCTCCACCGCCTGAATACCCCAGGTGGCAAGGTGTCCCAGATCGGAAGCCATGGCGGAAAGATGCCCGTCCAGCCGGGCGTCACTCAGGTTGGTACCTACTGCGACCATGTGGAATAGGCCTCCCGCCCTGCGACCCAGGTACGTACTACCTGGGCCGGCTGGTTTTCGCCTTTGGGTGCCACCAGGATCAGGTCTGCGGCCTTGCCGACCGAGATCGATCCGGTTTCATCCCCCAGACCGACCGCCTCGGCCGGGTTCAAGCTGGCCAGCCGCACCGCCTCGGGCAAGGAAAGAAGACCGCACTCTTCCAGCGCAAAAACCGCATGAAGCAGCGCCAGTGGCGCGTAATCGGAACAGAGGATATGGCCCCAGCCCTCGGCGATGGCGTCCCGTGCACTGAGATTGCCCCCCTGAGATCGCCCACGCATGACGTTGGGCGCACCGACCAAGGTTTTCATCCCCAGGGTATGGGCCGCCTCAGCCGCCTCGAGGTTGACCGGGAACTCGGACAGCCCGATTCCCAGTTCCCGCAACCAGGCCACCTTTTCGGGACAGTCGTCATCGTGACTGGCGGTGGCCACCCGGTTGGCCACACAATGGGCATGGAGGTCCCGAATATTGGCTTCGGCGCCGTTATTCTTGGCCTCCTGCTTGCGGCTGATGATCTGTTCCATCTCTTCGTCGGATTTCTTGTAGACCGGGCCGTAATAATCCTTGAACGATTTCATCGTTTTGAACTGCCCCTGCCCCGGCGTATGGTCCATAAACGACAGTAGATGGACCTCGCCATCGTCGATCAGTTGATTCAGGATAGGAACAGCAGCGGTGTCGGTTATCTCAAACCGGGCGTGCACACGAGTCCGTACCCGAAGTTGCGGCGCAAACCGGTTGATGTGGCGCAGGATGTCCGCCGCCATATTGTTGGAACGCAGTCCGACCTCCTGCTCCGCAAAAGAGAGGGAATGGTACATGGTCGTGACCCCGGCGGCAGCCAGCTTCTTATCCAGCTCGAAGACCGCAACATCGACCGGAAAGAAGGTTTTGGGGCGCGGTTCGATCGCCTTTTCGATGGCATCGCTATGCAGATCGATAAAACCGGGCATCAACCACTGGCCGGCGGTATCGATCCGCCGATCACCGGCCCGGGGAGCAACCTCCCCGATCTCGACAATCCGACCCTGTTCCACCCGGACAGAGGTTCTGTCCAGCACTGCCTCGGAGGTTACAACCCGAGCATTTGCAATTACCACCGACTCAGACATGACTTTCCTTTCGTGCGGTACCGACCGAGATCACCCGATCCGCCGTAGCGCGCATAACGTTCTTATCGTGAAAGATTCCCACCATGGTGGTCCCCCGCTGTCGCAGCTCCTTCAGCAGGTTCAGCACGATGGCGACCGAATCCCGGTCCAGGGACGCGGTCGGTTCATCCAGCAGAAGCAGTCGCGGCTGCCACCCCAGGGCCCGGGCAATATTGATCCGCTGTTGTTCCCCCCCACTGAAGGTCGCCGGATAGGCATCCCACAGCGATTCCGGAATCATCAGAGAACGGAGCAACTCCTCCGCCTGTTCCCGTGCCTCCTCTGGGTTGGTTCCGTTGCGGCTCAGCATCGGTTCCATCACCACTTCCAGTGCCGGGACCCGGGGGACCACCTCCAGAAACTGGGAGACGTATCCAATCTCCCGATGCCGCAGATCGATCACGGTACGCTCATCGGCCCGGGCCAGATCGACCTCCTTGCCCTCCTGATTCTGATACCGAACCTTGCCCTCCGTCGGCAGATAGGTGCGGTACAGACATTTGAGGATGGTGCTCTTGCCGGCTCCGCTCGGTCCCGACAGGGCGACAAACTCCCCTTCGTTCACCTCAAAGGAGATCTGGCGGCAACCGGCGATCCGCTTGTCCCCCAGGATATGCACATCAAAGTTTTTGCTTAACCTTTCAACAGTCAGCATCCTTCTCTCCCCGGATAAGTCATCCGTTCGCTCTCGCGAGCATGCTGTTTCCTATTTTGAAAAAACCGATCATCCTCCCGGAGACAACCCTTGATGGAGCCCAGGGAGGGGCGACCAAAGTCCATGGTGATTGAGACATGGACTTTGTAAGGATGGGGAAACCGCGTTTTCCCATCCGACTGTGTAAAAAGCCAGGGATGGCTCTTTTGCACCCAATTACAACCGACTGGCGACGAGAAGTTGTGTGTACCGGTGCTGCGGATCCTGCAGAATCTGATCGGTCAGTCCCGCTTCCACCGTGCGGCCGTACTTCATCACCATGGTGCGGGTACAGAGCAGATTGATGACCCCCAGATCGTGGGAGACCACCAGCAGTGACAACTGGAACTCGCGTTGCAGGCTCCGGATCAGGTCCAGCACCCGGGCCTGCACCGACAGGTCGAGACCGGTGGTAACTTCGTCCAGCAAAAGCAGTTGCGGGTTGTTGGACAGCGCTTTGGCAATCTGGACTCGCTGCTGCATCCCGCCGCTGAAGTTCTTCGGCGGTTCGTCCATCCGTGCGGGGGAGATTTCGGTCTTTTCCAGCAGGCTGGCGGCCCGGTCCCGCATCTTGCCGATATGGCGCCATCCGGCCCCCAGCAGACGCTCGGCGATATTGCCCCCACTGGAGACGTTCATCCGCAAGCCCAGATAGGGGTTCTGATAAACCATCCCCATCAGGGCATTTCGGACCTGTCGCTGCTGAAAGGAGCTGAGGGTCAACAGATTTTGGGTATACGGATCGTCCTCATCGGCCAACTGTCGCGCCAGATTCTCGGGAAGAACATCCTTCGACAAATACAGTTCCCCAGAGGTTGCTTCCCATTCAAAGTGAGTCATCCGCACCAGGGTCGACTTGCCCGATCCTGATTCGCCGACGATCCCCAACACTTCATTGGGATACAGATCGAAGGAGACGTCGGCGCAGGCAACCACCGTACCGCACCGGGGGCAGAGGTTCGTTTCCTGGTCGGGGCCGGTCTGTTCCAGACACTGGGAGCAACCCTTGCCGAACAGCTTGGTCAGATTGCGTGCTTTCAGTAGTGGATTCATTGGTTTCCCCTCAGGCCGACCGCTTGTCGCAGTAGCCGGTGTCGCTGCAGTAGTAGCTGCGTCTCCCATTGGCGTCGTCGATGATTTCATCCAGATAGCTGTCAGTGGAACCGCAGCGGGTGCAGGCTACCGGGAACTGTTCCACCCGGAACGGATGGTCGTCGAACTCCAGAGGTTCCACCCGGGTATGGGGCGGCACTGCATAGATCCGTTTCTCCCGCCCGGCTCCGAAGAGGAACAGGGTATCGGCCATATCCAGCTTGGGGACATCCCACCGCGGGATCGGACTCGGGTCCATGATGTACCGTCCGTTGATCATCACCGGATAGCGGTAGCTGATACTGATCTCGCCGAATCGGACAATATCCTCGTACAGATGGAGCCACATGCGGGCGTAATCGGCCTCGGCATGCATCCGTCGCGTCTCCATCTCCGACGGTTCCACCTCCCGCAACGCCTCCGGGTAGGGGACCTGAAGGACCAGAATCTGAGCCTCGGACATTCGTTCTTCGGGAATACGGTGTCGGGTCTGAATCACCGAGGCCGCCTCGGTATCGGCGGTAATCTCCACCCCGGCAACCCGATTGACGAACTTTTTGATGTTGACGGCATTGACGCTGCCGTCGCAGCCCTGATCGATCACCTTCAGCACATCGTCGGGCACAACCAGCGAGAGGGTGATCTGTAAGCCTCCGGTCCCCCAACCCCGGGCCACCGGCATCTCCGGCGAGCCGAAGGGGACCTGGTAACCGGGGATGGCCACCGCTTTCAGCAAACTTCGGCGGACCTCCTTCTTGGCCCCCTCGTCCATAAATCCGTAGTTATAACCGCGCAGACCTTCCGAGGCCGCTTCACGGGTCCAGTCATTCAGTGTCATGATCGGTCTCCTCGTTCCCGGACGCATCGGCCTGGGCCACAGCCTGAGCCTTGCGCAATCGGTCCAGATCCGACTGGAAATCGACGTAATGGGGCAGTTTCCAATGGTTGGCGAACCCCATCGATTCGATGCCGTCGATATGGGTTAGAACAAATTCCTGATCTTCTGCCGGAACATCGGCCTCCTGAGTACGCATGCAGCGATCCAGGATCGCCATCGAGATCGCCTTCAGCTCGTTCTGACCAAAGCAAAGGCCGTAACCGAGGGTGAAGCGGGGCAGGTCCCCGTCCCCTTCAAACTGGGCCACCACCTCGGCCTCGGTCACCTTGACCTCGCCGACGGTGTACGGCTCACCGGTTTCCGGATGGGCGACCTGCAGCGGAACATACCCGACCCGCAGCTCGCCGACGGTGGGGTGGACGTTGCCGTAGCCCCGCATCGACGAGTAAGCCAATGCCAGCATCCCTCCG
>JANQIN010000047.1 GCA_028282145.1 Thermodesulfobacteriota bacterium
AAGAGATGACAGGACGATTCCCACAGATATTTGGCGCCGGCCCCGGGCAGCTTCACTGACCGGGTTCGTTACAGACCGTTTAAAATTCTTGACAGTTACTCTGCCGCTTTTTTAAGATCAACGGCCGCACATCACTATTCTCTAAGAGGAGACTCTTCCATGTCCATGACCGATTTTATCTTCACCTCCGAATCTGTAAGTGAGGGGCATCCTGACAAAGTTGCCGATCAGATTTCCGATGCCGTACTGGATGCGATTTTTGAGCAGGACCCGAAAGCACGCGTCGCTTGCGAGACGATGGTGACGACCGGGATGGCGGTGATCGCCGGTGAAATTACCACCAGCGCCTATGCCGATATCCCCACCATCGTTCGAAATACAATTCGTGAAATCGGTTACACCGATTCGGCCATGGGCTTCGATTGCGAGACCTGCGCAGTTCTGACGTCCATCGATAAGCAATCTCCCGATATTGCACAGGGTGTGGATGAAGGTGCCGGCATGTTCACTGCACAGGGTGCCGGTGACCAGGGTCTGATGTTCGGTTACGCCTGCGACGAAACCGATGTGCTGATGCCGCTGCCGATTCACCTGGCCCATCAGCTCACCAAAACCATGGCGGACCGTCGGAAGGACGGGACCCTGGATTTCCTTCGCCCCGACAGCAAGAGCCAGGTGTCGATCAACTACGTGGATGACAAACCGGTTCGGATCGATTCGGTCGTTCTCTCCTCCCAGCATGCCCCGGACGTGGCCTACGAGACCCTTCGTGAAGCGATTATCGAAGAGGTTGTGCGCAAGGTGCTGCCGGCCAATCTGCTGGACAACGAGACCAAGTTTTATATCAACCCGACCGGCCGCTTCGTCGTCGGTGGCCCGATGGGCGACTGCGGTCTGACCGGTCGCAAAATCATCGTTGATACCTACGGCGGCCAGGGTTCTCATGGTGGTGGCGCCTTCTCCGGTAAAGATCCCTCCAAAGTCGACCGCTCGGCGTCGTACATGGCCCGCTACGTTGCCAAGAATGTGGTGGCGGCCGGTCTGGCGACCAAGTGCGAAGTCCAGATGGCCTATGCCATCGGTGTTGCCGATCCTGTTTCGGTGATGATCAACACCTTCGGCACCAGCGTCATCGCCCCGGACCGGATCGCCGAGATCGTTCGGGAAGAGTTCGATCTGCGGCCCGCAGCGATTATCGAACAACTCGATCTGTTGCGTCCGATCTATCGCAAGACCGCGGCTTACGGCCACTTCGGTCGTGAACTGCCCGAGTTTACCTGGGAGAAAATTGACCGCGCTGCTTCTCTGAAGGAACGTGCCGGAATCTGATTTTTCCCCGATACTTTTCCGAAAAGGGTGCCCAATGGGCACCCTTTTTTTGTGGTCTCTCGTAAATTCTCGTAAAAAAAAGGGGAATCCCCCGAGTGAAACACGACTAAAAAAGTCTTGTAAAAAAATGGAAAGAGCGGGTAGCCTTGCGGGATAATAGAGTTGAATGCCCCATGGAACAGGAAAAGAAAAGGAACAACCTGTGGTGAGAAAGAGCGATAAGGAAAAGACCGCGGATCCTGCTGCCCGCGAAATGTTGGCTTATGCTGCCCAAGAAGGATTGGAAACGGTCTGGGACCGTTTGGAACGGCAAACTCCCCAATGCCGGATTGGCGAGCAGGGCATTTGTTGCCGCATCTGTTTGATGGGTCCCTGCCGGATTCGTCCGGATGGAAAGTCTCCCCAACTGGGAGTTTGCGGTGCGACGGGCGACACCATTGTCGCCCGGAACCTGATACGAATGGTCGCTGCGGGAACCGCTTCCCATTCCGAGCAGGGGCGAAATGTGGCGCTTTTATTGCGTGATGTCGCTCTGGGGCGCAACCGGGAATATGGCATTACCGATCCCGACAAATTAAGGCGTGTTGCCCATCGACTGGGAATCAAATCCCGGAGGCGAAATCTGAAGCAGTTGGCCGGTCAAGTCGCGGAAAAAGCCTTGGATTGTTTCTCCAATCACCAGGAGACACCGCTGCCTTTTCTTGAGGCCTATATGCCCGATCAGACCCGTCGCCAGTTTCAAAAGGCGGCGGAAACTCTGGAGTGGGAAGGGGAGGCTCTTCTACCGCGAAATATCGATCGGGAGGTGGTGGATATTCTCCACCGAACCCATTACGGAACCGATCACGAGCCGAAGAACCTGCTGGCACAGGGCGTTCGTTGCGCCCTGGCCGACGGCTGGGGAGGGTCGTTGATCGCCACGGAACTCCAGGATGTTCTATTCGGCACTCCGACGGTTCAAAGGACCCGTGCCAATCTAGGTGTTCTGGATGAGGCTGCCGTGAACCTGGTGGTCCATGGGCATGAACCGATTCTTTCCGAAAAAATCATTGAAGCGGCCAAGAGTCCGGAAATGCAGGATTTAGCCCGAGCCCGAGGCGCCTCAGGTGTGAATGTCGTCGGTATGTGCTGCACCGTCAACGAAGCGTTGATGCGACAGGGGGTGGAGATGGCCGGGAACCATCTTCATCAGGAACTTGCCATCATGACCGGTGCGGTGGAGGCTTTGGTGGTTGATGTGCAATGTATCTTCCCGGTCATGGCCGATCTTGCCCGTTGTTTCCATACCCGGTTTATTACGACCAGCGAAGCGGCCCGCTTCCCGGGAAGCCTTCATATCCCTTTGGATGTTGAACGTGCCGGTGACATCGGGCGTCGTATCGTCCGAACCGCCATCGATGCGTTTCAGGAACGGGACCGGGGCAAGGTCTTTATCCCCGAGCAGACGGCGACAGCTCAGGTCGGTTACAGCGTCGAAGAGATCGAGCGTCATCTGGGAGGCCGGCTGTCACCCTTGACCGAGGCTCTTCAATCGGGCCAGATTCGAGGTATCGCGGGGCTGGTGGGATGCAATAATCCCAAAGTCCCTCAGGATTTTCTTCATATCCATCTGACACGGGAACTGCTCCGGAGAAATGTGCTGGTTGTCGGGACAGGGTGTTGGGCCATCGGTGCAGCCAAAGCCGGATTGATGGACCCCGACCTGGTCAATGGGGTCCCCGAGGGTTTGAAGCAGTTCTGCCGGTCTCATGACATCCCCCCCGTGCTCCATATGGGATCCTGTGTGGATTGTTCGCGAATGCTGTTGCTGTTTTCTTCGCTGGCCGAAGAGAGTGGGGGCCCCCTGGGAAAAATGCCTCTGGTGGGTGCGGCCCCCGAGTGGGCGACCGAAAAGGCATTGACCATCGGGCTTTATCTGGCAGCCTCCGGTCTCCCGGTTCATCTGTGGCCCCTGCCGCCGGTGGCCGGAAGTCCGTTGGTCGGTCACTGGTTGACCGAAGGTATGGCCGAAGGGTTTGGCGGCTATTTTCTGGTGGAGGAAGATCCGGTCGCTGCGGCGGATCGTCTGGTTGAGGCGATGGACCGGCGGCGAAACGGATCAAGGGGAGTTCTCAATCCCGGTATCGTTTGATCAGATCCTGATAGGCGTCGATCCGGCGATCCCGCAAAAACGGCCAGACGCGGCGGACTTTTTCACAGCGGCTCATATCGATCTCGACCACCGGGGTTTCTTCCTGATTCGAAGCTCCCTGCCACAGCATCTCCCCCTGGGGCCCTGCAATAAAACTGTTGCCCCAAAAGGTCTGGCCTCCCCCTGCCGGTGAGGGCTCAAAACCGATCCGGTTGACCGCGATCAGGGGGAGTCCGTTGGCGACGGCATGGCCGCGTTGCACGGTAATCCAGGCATCGAGCTGCCTGGCGTTTTCCTCTTCCGATTCTTCGGTGTCCCAACCGATGGCAGTCGGATAGATCAGCATTTCGGCTCCCGCCAGGGCCATCAGGCGTGCCGCCTCCGGATACCATTGGTCCCAGCAGACCAAAACGCCCAGACGACCGACCGAGGTCTGAATCGGTTCGAACCCCAGATCACCCGGTGTAAAATAGAACTTTTCGTAGTAACCGGGGTCATCCGGGATATGCATCTTGCGGTACGTTCCGGCAATGGTCCCATCCGTTTCGAAGACAACCGCCGTATTGTGATAAAGACCCGACGCCCGGCGTTCAAACAGAGATGTGACCAGCACGATACCCAGCTCCTGCGCCAGGGTTCCGTAAAAATCGGTTGCCGGGCCGGGGATCGACGAGGCCAGATTAAAGCCGTTAATATCCTCGGTCTGACAGAAGTAAGGGCTGTCGTGCAGTTCCTGCAGTACCACCAAGGTCGCCCCGTTATCACTGAGCTGACGAATCGCGGCCTGGATCTTATTTCGTGTCTCTTCCGGGGAAGTGCCGATGGCCTGTTGCACCAGGCCGACCTTCAGGTGAGTCATGTCAGAACTCCTTGGGGTAGCTGCATGGTCAGGCAGTGCAGGGACCCATGTTGTTCGATAAGGGGGCGGCAATCGATTCCGATCACCTGCCGTTCAGGGTGCGCTTGCTGTACCACTGCCAGGGCTTCCCGGTCGTTCGCTGGTTGACGGTAGGTCGGGACCAGTACGGCGTCGTTCAGAATCAGATAGTTGGCATAGGTCGCCGGGAGTCGCCGGCCCTCCTCACTATAGCAGGCCGAAGGCCAGGGGAGGGGGAGCAGGCGGTAAGGTTCTCCTGCGAGGGTGCGGAGCTTCCGGAGTTCCTCTTCCATCGCCCTCAAGTCGTCAAAGTGGGAGTCGGTCGGATTGTCACACCGGACAAAGACCAGTGTGTTGTCCGGAGCCATCCGTACCAGGGTGTCGATATGGGCGTCGGTGTCGTCGCCTTCCAGGTGGCCATGTTCGAGCCACAGAAGGCGCTGCGCGCCCAGGAGGGCCAGCAACGTCTCGGTAATCGTCTCTCGTGTGAGGTCCGGGTTGCGGTTTTCCTCCAGCAGACAGCGGGCGGTTGTGAGAAGCGTCCCCCGGCCATCCGATTCCAGGCTGCCACCTTCGAGTACCATGTCGATTCTCTCCGATGGTGTGTTGCCGAAACAGCCGGCCTCTGCAAGTCGGTGCGTCACCTGATTGTCTCTTGCAGCGGGGAATTTGTTCCCCCATCCGTTAAAGCTGAAATCCAGCAGACGGAGGGAACTCTCTGTCTGTACGGTGAGAGGGCCGAAGTCCCGTGCCCAGGTGTCGTCGGTTTTGAGGGGGTAGAGAAGGACACGGTCCATGACCGCTCCCGCCTGCCGGAGTTGATTCTCCACAACCCTGGTGTCCGGTGCGGGAATAATCACCGACTGAAAGCGGGTGATGGCCCGGGCGATTTCCACAAAAACGGGTACGATCTGCTCCAGGCTGTCCTTCCAGTCGGTGTCAGGGTGAGGCCAGCCGAGCAAAATGGCGTCTTGTGGTTCCCACTCGGCGGGTAAGCGTCGTGTTGTCATCCCGGGTCCTTGGCTTCGTTTGAAAATAAAGGTGGCGTTATCCTAATGAAATCCCTGCCAGGCTGCAATTGGAAAGGACAATCGATTGGAGTATGATAAGCGACCACGGCACCTGGGAGCACACATGGAACTGTCTGTCATCATACCGGTACTGAACGACCGCGAGGCTCTGAATCTTCTGCTCGAAGACCTTACCCGCCAGGAGGGGATCGTCTTTGAGGTTCTGATCTGTGACGGCGGTTCGACCGATGGAAGTGACAGGGCCGTAGAGAGCTTCCTCGATCGTCTGACAATCCGCTTTCTGTCGTCACCCAGAGGGCGTGGCCGACAGTTGAACAAAGGGGCCTCTGAGGCCTCCACGACCCACCTTGTCTTTCTCCATGCCGATTCCCGTTTGCCGTCGCCCGGGGCTCTGAAGTCGGGGCTGTCTGAACTGACCGAGGCTTGGGAACAGGCCGGACACCGGCGGATCGCCGGGCATCTCTCGTTGCAGTACGGTCCCACACCACCCGATTCACCGGCCTGGCGTTTTTGGCAGGCCAAAGCCCGCTCCGGGCGTCCTCTTACCATTCATGGGGATCAATCGTTCTGGATCGATTCCGGCTTCTTTCAGGCTCTGGGCGGGTTTGAGGAAGAGCTGTCGGTTCTTGAAGATACCCGGCTGGCCGAACGGATTCGGGAGAAAGGACAGTGGGGCCTCCTCTCCCCACAGATACAAACGTCCATCCGTCGCTTTGACGAGGAAGGGCTGGCCGAGCGCCAGACACTGAACGCGCTGATTCTTGCCTTTGACGCCATCGGCTGGAAGGCTTTTTTTGAAAACGCCCCTTCTGTCTATCGGGAACAGGCGCAGGCGGGACGATTGGCCCTGCTGCCGTTCTGGGAGCTGATTCAGACGTTACTGGACGAGACGTCCTGGAAACAGCGCTGGAATCTTTGGTACGGAACGGGGGGCTTTGTCCGTCAGCAGCTCTGGCAATGGGCTCTGTGGTGTCAGGTCCGCCGGGAAGGACCGCGGTTTGCTTCTCAGAGACCCAGTCTCTTTCTGCAGTGGACCGACCGTTGGTGGGATCGACTTTCCGACAATCCCCTTGGCAACGGCCTGGCGACTGTCCTGGTCTGGGGGTGGTTTCACCTTCGCTATCGACAGCTTCACCGAAGCCTTTCTTCCTGATTAAAAGATTCTTGCCAAAAAACGATCCCGCATGTTATATCAAGATATCCTGATGTTTTATTGGAGGCGATCATGCTGGATTTCTTTAAAGCCCTTGCGGACCCCACCCGCCTGCGTCTGCTCATGATTCTGCAGGAAGGGGAGTTTACCGTACAGGAGCTGGAAGAGATCCTGCAGATGGGGCAGTCCCGTGTTTCCCGTCATTTGAAAATCCTTCTTCAAGCCGGCATCCTTCAGGTTCATCGTCAGGGGACCTGGGGGTATTACCGGCTTGCCGAGACCGGTCCTCTGGAAGCCCTGAAGCCGTTTCTGGCTGCGTCGTTCCATGGTTCATCCGAGGTGCAGTCGGACAGGAGCCGGCAAAAAGAAGTTCTGGCTTGTCGCGGAGAGAGAAGTCACGCCTTCTTTGAACGCCACGGCAGCGGTTGGGATCGGCAGACCGATCGTCCCATGCCGGACCCGTCCTATCGGGAACATCTCCTCGGTTGTCTTCCTCCAAGTCGTTGTGCGGTTGAAATCGGCGTCGGGTCCGGTATCTTGTTGCAGGAACTTGCGCGTCGGTTGCCGATGGTTATCGGCGTCGATCATTCCGCCACGATGTTGGAGGCCGCTCAGAGCACGACCCGGGGACGCGGCAAGAAGGGGGTGGATTTCCGTCTCGGAGATATGTCCCATCTGCCCTTGCGGGATAACGAGGTGGATCTGGTGATTGTGGATATGGTGCTCCACCATGCTCCTTCGCCGGTGCGGGTTCTGGCTGAAATTCGTCGGGTGCTCCAACCTGGCGGTACATTGCTTTTGGCCGATCTTTCCGCCCATGAACAAGAGTGGATGAGGTCCGATCTGGCGGACCAGTGGCTTGGTTTCCAATGGCAGGATCTGCAGCATTGGTTGCAGCAGGCGGGCCTGTCCGAAGTTCATTACCGACAAATTCCATCCGGTACAGATGCGCCGGACCCTTTCCTCCTGGTCGCCACGCGACCCGAGCTCGAAACTGTTTGAAGGAGAACTTATGAGTACGCAGGATTATAAAGTTGCCGATATGTCTCTGGCCGACTGGGGCCGGAAGGAGATCACGATTGCCGAAACCGAAATGCCCGGTTTGATATCGATCCGGGAGGAGTATCGCGGTCAGCAGCCTCTGAAAGGGGCTCGCATTGCCGGTTGCCTCCATATGACTATTCAGACGGCAGTTCTGATCGAGACTCTGGTTGCTCTGGGTGCCGAGGTTCGCTGGTCGAGCTGCAACATCTTTTCCACCCAAGATCATGCGGCCGCCGCCATTGCTGCTTCCGGTGTTCCGGTTTTTGCCTGGAAAGGGGAAACCGAGGACGAGTACTGGTGGTGTGTCGAACAGACCATCAACGGACCGGACGGCTGGCACCCCAATCTGCTGTTGGATGACGGCGGCGACCTGACTGTCCATATGCACGAGAAATACCCGGAGCTGATGGAAGGTGTTGTCGGGGTTTCCGAAGAGACCACCACCGGTGTGCTTCGTCTGTACCAGATGTCCCAGGACGGCAAGCTGGCCTGCCCGGCAATCAACGTCAACGACTCGGTCACCAAGTCCAAGTTCGATAACCTCTACGGTTGTCGCGAATCCCTGGCCGACGGTATCAAGCGGGCCACCGATGTTATGGTCGCCGGCAAGGTTGTGGTTGTTGCCGGTTACGGCGATGTGGGTAAGGGTTGTGCGGCCGCCATGCGCGGTCTGGGAGCCCGGGTGCTGATCACCGAGATCGACCCGATTATTGCCCTGCAGGCGGCCATGGAAGGCTATCAGGTGGTCACCATGGAAGAGGCCGCTCCCCAGGGCGATATCTTCTGCACCGCTACCGGTTGTTGCGATGTCATCACCCGCGCCCATATGGAAGCGATGAAAGACCAGGCGATCGTCTGCAACATCGGTCACTTTGACGACGAGATCGACGTGGCGGCCATCCGGGATCTGGAATGGGACAATATCAAACCGCAAGTCGACCATGTGGTCTTTCCCGGTGGCAAGCGGATTATCCTGCTGGCCGAAGGTCGTCTGGTCAATCTGGGGTGCGCCACCGGTCATCCGTCGTTCGTCATGTCCAACAGCTTCTCCAACCAGACTCTGGCACAGATCGAGCTCTGGACCAACAGCGAGGATTATGACAAGAAGGTCTACACCCTGCCCAAGGCATTGGATGAGAAGGTCGCCGCCCTTCATCTGGGTAAGCTGGGTGTCAAGCTGACCGAGCTGACCGATAAACAGTCTGAGTATCTGGGAATTTCGAAGGAAGGCCCCTTCAAGCCGGAACACTACCGGTACTAAGAACACAACAACGCCCCCTCCAACCGGAGGGGGCGTTTTACTTTCCGCAACTCTCGTTCACCTGAAAAATACAAACCTCTTGCATTTCCCTAACCTTTTTTCTGTCTTCTGCAGATTGATGCATTCCTGTTTAAGCACGGAGGGGGAGCCCTTCTTTGCAACCTCTGCGTTGCAACCACTTCCTGAAATCGTCTGAAAAACGGCATCCTAAAGGCTCTAAACTTTCGATTGGTGCCAGAT